>JBBTRL010000062.1:0-10418 GCA_038065195.1 Patescibacteria group bacterium | reverse complement strand
CAAGATTCAACCAAATCATCCATCCCCAATTTCTCCAATTTTTTATGAAAGATAAAATAACCAAAAACAAAGGACAAACTATTCCAAATACCATAACTAAAATTGTGGGTATACGCGGAACTAGATCTACATAATGCAAGGAAATGAATTGCTCCGGAAATGATAAATAAAGCGCACCAATTGAAATGGTACCAATAATATTTAAAAATAAAGTTATACGATTTATATTATTTCCCATAGATTTTATTACCCCTTTATAAAATTATTAAATTACTAATATTTTTCGACCTTTACTTTAATACCTCCTATCATCAAAATAAATATACTCATTCCAAATTTCAAAAAGTTCCGCGGTTGCTTTCACATCTCCTGCGCAATATTCAGCGATTTCTTTATATTTCTTTTTTTGGAAAAACGGCTTAACATCCAATCCGGTTATTCCGCCGTCTTTTGGCGATTTTATGCCGAACGATTTAGTATAAAAATCAAGATTAAATCTGCGAAAAGCGCCATAAAAAGTCAACTGATCCAATAAATCAATATGCGTCATATAATACCTGTTCGGCATTAAATTGCGTGTCGGCTTCACGCCTAAAATGGCAGAACGCATCATCAAAAACGGGCAATCAAATCCCCTGCCATTAAAAGTGACAAATTGATTATAATTTTTTATATCCGCCCAAAATTTTTCCAAAATTTCTTTTTCCGCGCCGGTGGAATACTCAATGGTTTTTTTTACATACGGCGCGATTTCTTCTTCAGGCGCCTGAAAATAAACCGCGCCTCTTTCAGTATCCGGATTATACATTCCTATCGTGACAATTTCTCCCGTTAAGGGATAAAGCCCTAACCGTTGGCTTTTAATTTCTTCTTTTTCCACTTCATCTTTTGCGTATTTCAAAAGATACTCTTGTGATTTTTCGTCAAGCGCCTCAAAATCAACGCCAATTGTTTCAATATCAAAAACGATTCTATTGTTCACCCTGTTAGAAGTCCGTCTTTATATAACCGAGTGGTCAATTTCAGACAAACCAACATCAAAAGGCATAATCCTCGTTAATTCCACGCAAAAAAATTTCATTGAAATTTTTCTGCCAAGGATTTCTAACGGGGTTCATAAAAATATGTTATTAAAATTCTATTTCTTTTCTTCTTATTTTCTTTTTTTCACTTTTTATTTTTTTCCCTTCCAATCGCCTTTCTTTTGAAGCATATGTCGGCTTTGTTTCTTTGCGTTTCATAGTGATGGTCAATGCGTCATTCACAATTTCTTGCAATACATCCAGCGCCATTTGCTTATTCATTTCCTGGCTTCGCGTTTCCATTACCTTAACGATCAATATGCCCTCTTTTGTATAATGGCGACGATAATGATTTTTGGCTCTTTGCCTAATTAATTCTTTCTGCTCATCGTTTAATTTTAGCGAATTTTCAAAATCCCATCGCGCCCTTACGGCAGTTGCGACTTTATTTACATTTTGTCCACCCGGCCCGCCGGAACGCATAGTTTCAAAAAAAATTTCATTTTCCGAAATTTTATTCATATTGCTATCACATTCCAAATTATTAATATTCTTATCATACTTTCTGTACCATTTTAATTTTAACAAAAAAAGTTCAAAATTGAAAGGATTACTTGATAAAAACCGCTATTTATATAATATGTATAAATAACTTAAAAAAATGGTTCTTTTAAAAGGGGAAAAAAATGACACGATACGAATCGCTTGGAAACCATGAATTGATTATTCTACTCGGCTATCCGTGTATAAATAAAGGACGGTGCAATTTTTGCGCATATCATTTGTGCAACAAAACAAACGCCGAAGAAATGATCAAGACCAATTCCAAAGTCCTATCGCGAGTCAAAGGACTTGATGCATTGGAAATTTACAATTCCGGAAGCATATTTGAATTGCCGCCATACACGCTTTTGCAAATACAAGAATTGGTACGACTAAAAAATACGCCAAAAATAATCACGGAAGCGCATTGGCAATATCGCCGTCAATTTAAAAATATGCGAAAATTTTTGAACGCGCCGGAAGTACTGATAAAAGTCGGCGTAGAAACTTTTAACATAGAAATCCGAGAAAAAATAATGAAAAAAGGTATGGGAAACGCCGTGCCGGAAGAAATAAAAAAATTCACATCTGCCATAAACTTGCTTGTGGGAATTAAGGGACAAACGCAAAAAACCATAGAATGCGATATAGAAATATCGCAAAAATTATTTTCCCATATTGATCTTAGTATTTTTGATAAAAAACACTCGCCGAATCCAACAATAGAAAACAGGGAATTGATAAAATGGTTTTTGAAAAATTTCCAACACTTAAAACAAGACAAACGATTTAGAATATTGCCGAATAAAATAGAACCCTATTAAACCGCTGATAATCAGCGGTTTTTGTTTTTATCATACACTTCCCGTTCCATTTTGGAATAAACGCATCCGCAATAATTCTGCCGATAAAAATTATATTTTTTTGCGATTTCCATTGTCTTTTTGAATCCGTCTTTTTTCTTAAAATCGTCTTCTCGGAATTTTATCCCAAATTTTTCCGCTTCTTCTTTACCGATTTTATTTATAATTTCCGCTCTTTTGCTTGAACCCATAGTTAAAGTAGTTGTGAAACAATCGCAATTATTTTCTTTCGCCGTTTTTGCCGTTTCATTTAAACGCAAACGAAAACAAATTGAGCATCTCGCGCCACCTTCTAATTCCTCTTCGTAACCCCGCACAGCTTCAAAGTATTTTTCCGAATTATAATCGCCCGCAATCAATAAAATATCATAAATTTTACTTAACTTTTCAGCAACTTCAAATCGTCTCAAATATTCCTCTTTCGGATGAATATTGGGATTGTAGAAAAATAAAACAAGCTCTCCGAATTCAAGTTTTAATTTTTCAATAACATACGCGCCGCATATTCCGCAACAAATATGGATTAAAATTTTCCCGTTATTCATTTTCTTAAATATTCCATTAATTTTATGTAAAAATAAATATTATGAATTGATGCAAGCCGTAAGCCCAATGATTCATTCACTTTAAGTAAATGGTGAATATACGCCCTGCTGTAATTTTCACAAGCATAACATCCGCATCGCGTATCCAACGGCCGCATATATTTTTTAAAACAAGAATTTGTAATATTGATAGTTTTATAAAATTTCTTATTTATAGCAAAAGTTTTATTATAAATATAAAGACGACCATGCCTTGCCTCTCTTGTCGGTATGACGCAATCGCACATATCCATTCCTTCCTGCGCGAACTTCACGATTTCTTCCGGCCGACCAACTCCCATTATATATCTCGGTTTATTTTCCGGTAAAAACGGAATGACACATTTAATGACTTTTATTTTATCTTTAAACGACTCGCCCACCGAAACGCCACCGATAGCGTAACCGTCAAAGTTCATATCAACTAATTTTTTAGCGCATTTCTCCCGTAAATCTTTATAAACCGATCCCTGTACGATGCCAAAAATCAACGACCTCTTGCCTTGCGACATATTCTTGGTCTTTTTATCAAAATATTTTTTAGAACGCTCCGCCCATTTCAAGGTTAATTCCATAGACCTTTCGGCATACTCATAATCGCATGGCCACGGCGGACATTCATCTAAAACCATAATAATATCCGAACCGAGTTTTAATTGGATATCAACGGCGCGTTCAGGGGTTAAAAATATTTCACGACCGTCTATTTCCGATTGAAACCTCACTCCTTCATCACTTATTTTTCGCATTTTAGACAACGAAAATACTTGAAAACCGCCACTATCCGTTAAAATCGGACTATGCCAATTCATAAATTTATGAAGTCCGCCGGCTTTTTTAATAATATCCGCTCCCGGCCTCTGCGCCAAATGATAAGTGTTGGAAAGTATGATTTCCGCGCCTATTTTTTCCAATTCGTCGGACGTTAAATTCTTCACCGCCGCCCTTGTTCCGATCGGCATAAAACAAGGCGTATCAATCAAGCCGTGCGAAGTCCGCAGTTTACCAATGCGCAATTTATTTTTATTATTTTTTTTGATTATTTCAAATCTCATAAATTATACAATCAACATCGCGTCGCCAAAACTGTAAAATCTATATTTTTTGGCAACCGCTTTTTTATAAATATCAATGATTTTGGAAATTTTCCACTCCTTGTTTTTAAAACGCAAAAATGCCGAAACTAAAATCATTAAGCTTGATTCCGGCAAATGAAAATTAGTGATCAATCCGTCTATTATTTTAAAATTATACGGAGGATAAATATATAAATCAACTTCTTTTGCGCCGAAATTCAATAAACCCTTTTCGTCGGCAAAACTCTCCAATGTTCTTGTTGTAGTTGTTCCAACGGCTATTATTCGCCTTTTTTCTTTCTTGGCTTTATTTATAGCTTTTGCCGTTTTGACGGAAATATACGCCCATTCACCACGCATTTTATGTTGTTCAATTTTATCAGTTCTTATCGGTTCAAAAGTTCCTCGTCCGACATGAAGCGTAATTTCTTCAAAATCAACGCCTCTTTTTTTTAACTTGCCGATCAATGATTTCGTAAAATGAAAACCGGCCGTTGGCGCCGCCACTTAACCCTTATTTTTAGCATAAACCGTTTGATATTCGCGTAAATTAGATAATCTTTTAATATACGGCGGGGTAGGAGCCTTCCCGAATTTATAAATAAATTTCCATAAATTTTTTCCTTTTTTATTAAATTTTATCATCCAACGACCCCCTCCTAAGAATTCCAAAACTTCACAATAAAAACCATCGCCCACCGTTATTATTTTTTTATCTCCCTGCGGGAGATTCCCCTCAAATAAATATTTTTTGTTTTTTTCCTTAAAATTCCCCAGCAACGCTTCAAATATGCCATTGCTTTTATCCCGCAATAAAAAAATTTCCGCCTTGCCTCCACCTTCTTTTTTCCCCAAAAAACGCGCCGGAAAAACCTTAGAATTATTAACAACTAAAACATCGCCTTTTTTTAAAAAATCAACTACATTATAAAATTTTCTATGGAAAATTTTATCTTTATTGCTGTCAACCGCAAACAACCGCGAATAATCGCGCGGCCTGATTGGTTTTTGGACTATTAAATTTTTAGGTAGATTATAGTTAAACGAACTTAATCGCATATTTCTAATATATATCACAATACCTATAAATAACCAGTGTTTACCGCTAAAAAACACCTCGCAATATTACAAGATGTTTTTTGGTGGTTCTGCCAATCACTTTTTAACGAAGTTTTCGGCTATAATTCAAGTGGGCGCGCGCCACTATGACCAAGGTTATAGTGGACGTTGTGCTCCCGTAATAAAAATATTTGATCCAAAACTAAATTAAAAAGTTAATGTACCGGCAGAACCACCTTTATTATAGCATATTTGCGAAAAAACACCACAGAAAATTTTTACTCTTTTTCATCTTCGCTATAAAGATAATCAAAATCAATTTTTGGATAATCAAACAGTTCGTCGTTGTTGAAAAAACGGTAAATTTCTTTTTCCGCGCTTTCCACAGAATCGGAAGCGTGGATAATATTGAACTGACCGCTCATTGAAAAATCTCCCCTGATTGTTCCCGCATCCGCTACTCTGCCACAAGTAGGACCACAAATAAATCGCAATGTTTTCACCGCCTCTAAACCCTCCAAAACGACGACAATTACCGGAGCGCTTTTCATAAAACTTTTAAGACCGCTAAAAAACGCTTTATCCTTATGGTGACCATAATGATCGTCAAGTAAAATATCTTCTAATTGTATCATTTTCAAACCGACAATTTTCAGCCCCTTGCGTTCAAAACGCCCTATTATTTCTCCCAGTAAATTGCGTTGAAGCGCGTCCGGCTTAATGATTACCAATGTCCGTTCTTTGGATTTATTCATAAAATTGCTGTTCTTGTAATTTTAATGACTATAAAATTACAAAAATATTTACGCTTATTATGCCGTAAAATTAACATATAAAAACAAAAAAATCAATTTTCAAAATTTACCGTATAATTTTTCCCGTCGCTTATGATTTCAATATCGCCGTTTTTGTCGGTACGAAAAAACGGAATACCAAATTTCTCAAACCGCTCCAAAACCGATTGATGCGGATGGCCATAGGAATTATCTTGTCCGACTTGAATAATGGCAATTTCCGGCGAAACGGTTTTTAAAAAATCATCAGAAGTTGATGTTTTTGATCCATGATGCGCCGCTTTCAAAATATCCGAATAAAGCGCGTTTCCTTCGGATTCTATCAATTTCTTCTCCACGCTGGCGGTAATATCCGCAGTCAAAAGAAAAGAAACGCCACCGTATAAAATTTTTAAAACCACCGACGATTCATTGTCTTTCAACTTTTCTTTCAGCGACGGATTAAAAACGGAAATTTTCAATCCGCCAAGATTGAAATTATCGCCCACCTCAACATACTTGACGAGAATTTTCTTCTCTTCCAAAACGCGCAAAAATTCGCTTTGCGAAAAATTATAATTTTCCAAAGCGCCGATCCATACTTCGCCGACATTATAATATTTCAAAACATCCATAAGCCCGCCAACATGATCTTTATCAGGATGCGTGGCGACAACAATATCAATATATCTGTCAAAATAGCCCATTTCTTTTCCTAATTTTTCCAAAACGGTTGAGTCCGGACCGCCGTCAACTAAAACCTGAAAACCGTCCGGTCCCTCAAAAAAAATCGCGTCGCCTTGCCCGACATCAAAAAAATCCGCTTCTAAAAATCCGGAACCGTTGCCGTTAAACGCGAATTGCCATAAAAACATCGCCGCGCCTAAAATAACCGCGTAATATTTGACATATTTTCTGGATAATTTTATCATAAATTAATAATTATTATGCCTTAGTTCTTTTTCAATCAATAGGAGGCAAGTATGAGTATGATAGGAACATTTCTAGCGGGACTGGGAATTTTGACAATTATTGCTTTAATAGGATTAGGAACTTTTTTATTCGTATTCTGGATCTTAATGATGTTCAGCGCTTTACTAAATAAAGAAATATCTGAAACAGCGCGCTGGATTTGGTTTGGATTGATGTTGGGATTAAATATACTCTATGGCGCAGGATGGGTAGTGGCCATAATATATTATTTAACGGCTAGAAAAAAAAGAATTTAGGTAATTTAATAAAAAATTTGGAGAAATGATATGAAAAAAATTTTAGCGGTGACGGGCGGATTGATTTTTGCCGGCGGGATAATTATGTTAATAGTTTTTAAAATATCAGTATTTGCCAGCCTAACAGGATTTCTGACTTATTTCTTATTTCATCGCTAAAATCGCGAATTAGCGAAACAATTATACCTCAACTCTGTTGAGGTATTTTTTTTATTATAAATACTGTAAATACGCAAATAATCGTCAATAAAAATATCCAAATACCGTTGTCAAGTTTAATAAAACTTAATGGAATTTTAGAAAAAGAATTAATCATAAAAATAACATAAACCAAAACCGCGTAAAGCGGCCAGGAAAGATAAATAAAAACCGGTGCGAAAAATATTCCGCCAATCGCGCTGGCAAGTCCGTAAAGCATAATAAAACCGAGAAGCGGCACAATAAGAATATTAGCGAAAGGAGCGATAAAAGAAATATTACCAAAATTATAAACTACCACCGGCAATGTCGTTATTTGTGCCGCTAACGACATCGCGGCTACGCTGCGCAACGGGAAAAAACCCCAAAACCATTTTTCCGGAACAAATTTCAATAATATTTCAAAGGGTTTTTGCAAATACATAATTCCGATAATCGCCAAAAAAGAAAGCTGAAATCCGATATCCAAATTCAACAACAAAGGATTTAATGCCAGCATAATGCCAGCGGCTAATATCAAAATTCTTTTATTATCGCTGATCTTACCGCTGTTTTGAGCGAATAAAAGTATGACCCCCATAATCCCCGCCCGCGCCGCCGATGCCGGCGCGCCGATCATAAAAATATAGAAAACAATGACTCCTGTTGAAAAATAAAAAATATGTTTGCGCCAAAGTCCGAGACGCAACCCGATCAATTCAAGAATACCCGTCAAAATAACGATATTCATTCCGGAAATGGAAATAATATGCTGGGTTCCGGTCAAAGACAATTTTTCGCGTAACCCCTTAGACATTAACCCTTGATCACCTAAAATCATCGCTGACAAAATCGCTGAATGCGGCGCCGGAAAAATCCTATAAAAACTTTCGCGCAATTTATCTCTGAAAGAAAAAATATTCTTCCAAAAAACAATTACCGCTCCGCTCGCCTCGCCGATCTTTTTTATTTTCGGATAATAAATCACCGAGTAAATGCCGTCTTTTGCCAAATAATCTTTATAATTAAAATCCGGGGATTCCACCGGCATTCTTATTTTACCGCTTATTTCCAAAATATCGCCATATTCATAAACAGGATAATGATTGGCCGTCAAAAGAATTTTCCCGGAAATCGGCTTGCCCCCGACCAATATTGCTTCAATTTCGTATTGCGCTTTATCAATTCTGAAATCGGGATAATTTAAAATTTTACCTATAAAATTTACCGCCCCCTTGTCATTATAAGCGCTTATATGCAACTCCGAATTCATTAAAACGATTTCTCTATCGGAATAATTGCAATAAGCAAAAATCCCCAATAAGAATCCCACTAAAATCAATGCAACGGCAACTATCTTCAAATGACCGAAAAACTGCGCTAACAAAAGCCCCAAAATAAAAAATCCGAGAAAATAATACTGGGGAATATAAAAAAACGAAAACGACAATAATCGATGAAAAAAAGCGCTAATAAAAATTCCGCTTAAAAAACAAACCGCAAAAAATAATGTCGCGTGACGTTTATACATACTCAGTATATCAACCCAGTAGTAGAACCTTCGGTTCACTACTGGGCTTTGCTTCTCAGATAATCAAGGAAGCGAAGCGAACATAGTGAGCGAAGCCCCGTACCAAACGCAAGACGTTTTGGTGCGGGGTTGTATTACTGAGCATATCAAACAGTATACAGTAAATTTTCAATTAAAAGCAATAAAAAAACGGCTTAATCGCCGTTTATATTATTTATTTTAAATTTTTTAATTTTCAGAAGATTGCTGTCATAATAAACTGTCTTCAATAACCACTTGTATCTAATAACCTTACCATCAATAAATTCTTCGTGATAACGAAATCCCAACCATGCTACCACAAAAACCAACCCTAATTCCGGATCAAAAAAATAACGGGCTGATTGATCGCTGTTATTTTCTTTAAATTTCTTGCTTTTCATAGCTTCCCATGGCCTAAAATAAGACCTCAGAAAACTTTCCATAAACA
Source organism: Patescibacteria group bacterium (assembly GCA_038065195.1). Lineage (GTDB taxonomy): Bacteria > Patescibacteriota > Minisyncoccia > GWA2-38-13b > GWA2-38-13b > GWA2-38-13b. Next base: position 1,092 of record JBBTRL010000062.1, on the reverse strand, counting down.
ATTGCGAAGTTCCATTCCTTATATCCTTTAAAAACTCTTCTTTAGCATGAGGCAATCCAACCCGAACTATCCCCAAGTTTTCTTTTTTAAAAAACGCAGATTTTTTGATATACTCCGGCCATGGTTCAATTGAACCGCAGCAGTCGTATTCACAAAAATTTCCATCCACGAAAGCACCTCCTTTTAATATAATTCAAAGAACCGCTTTATCAACTTAACAAAATAGCATATTTAACAAAAAAAGTCAACCCCGTTAGAGGTTTTAAACTAAACCTGATTTAATAAAAAACAAAGCTGTTGGGCGGTTTCGTCCCCTTAGAAATACTATTTCTAAGGGACTTCGCTTCTAAGAATTTGTTTAATTCCAAATTATAGCTTAACCTCTAACGGGGTCAATACTCTACCCCACTTTTTGCCGCTATGCCTTTTTGATACGGATGCCTAATTTCTTTCATCTCTGTCGCCAAATCCGCTATTTCAATAAATTCTTTCGGCGCGTTTCTACCGGTTAAAATTATAAAACTATCTTTATTTTTTTTCAAGAAATTAATAATAGCGGATATTTTTAATAATTGCAAGCCAACCGCCGTATTTATTTCATCCAAAATAACCAAATCCCATTTACCGGATTCTATTTCTTTTTTAGCATATTCCCATCCCTTTTTCGCCGCTTCTTTATGTTTCTGTAAATTACTTTTTAGCAAAACAAATCCTTTTCCAAATTTTTTAATTTTAAAAAACGGCTGAAAACTTAAAGCCGCTTTTTCTTCACCGCTCGGCCATTTAGAACTTTTTATAAACTGAACCATCAAAACCTTTTTTCCATACCCAATCATTCTGATTGCCTGACCAATAGCGGCCGTAGTTTTTCCTTTCCCATTACCGGTATAAACAAAAATCATATTTCTATATTATTATATTGTGCATGTTGGACAACTTCCCGGCGGCAAATCCGGCATATACGGCTCCGGGTTTTTTAATTCCGGATCAATCGCTCGCTCCGGAATGATTTCCCGTTTTGCCTCATTAACCGATTTTTGGGAATTCAACTTTTCTTGATTTTTATTTTCCCCTTCCTTGTACTTTTTCCCT
>JBBTRL010000061.1:0-9307 GCA_038065195.1 Patescibacteria group bacterium | reverse complement strand
CCCGGGCTTATCCATAAATCCGCATTACTTCCCGTTCCGCCGATTACCCATTGTTTTATATCGCTGAACCGAAAATACGGCTCAACTAATCCTTCAAGCAAACTTATGCCGCCGGAAACCGTCTGAGTCAAATCGCGGATATCGCCTAAAAGCGCAAGACGAGAATAATCAACCAAAATAGTATCGCCGTTTAAAATGTGCCCCTCGGGAACCCGCTCAATATAAGTCAATCTTCCTATTTTGTATATCCGGTAATCAAGACCCTCCGCGTAAGTAACCGTGCCGGAAATATCGGTAACGATGACAGATTCTACTGAAATCTCTTCTCCTTCAAGAACTATGGGCGAATAATCAGAAATCTTATGCACTTCATTCGTTGCGAATAAAGACTCTTCGCCCTCTCTATCGCTATTACTAAAAGAAAATCCATATCCTCCAAAAACCCGGCCTTTAAGAGGAATCTTTTTTATATAATCGGTATTCCCCGAAATTCCAGAAATAAACTCCTCGTAAGAAGTAAACCATCGTTTTTCAAGGCGGCCTTCTAAATTACTTTTTAAACTTTCGCCCAAACCGTGAGAAATCCCGCCGCGAATTTGCGTTCTAGTTTCATCTTGCTGAAACCATGTGCTCTCGCTAAATTCCCGCTGTCTTTCCGATGGTTCTCTGGTTTTTTTAGAAATACCAAAACTGGCAAAACTTTCCAATTTCTGAAATTTATCGCCAAAAAACCGATAACGCGCTTCCTGACTAAAATTAAGATTGTACTGTTCCGGAAATCCAGTTCTGATATTGGCGTTAAAACGGCTTATTGTTCGCAATTCTTCATCGGTCAAAAATTTCCCATGAAGAATGCCGGAAAAATACTGGTCAATAAAATTAATCTCGTTTTCCCGGCCATTTACCTCAAAAATTCGGTCATAAAATAAGGTACGCGACCTTAAATCAAGGTCAAACGCGCCTAATTTTTTTTGCGTGTCCAGTTCTAAAGTTCTCTCTATTTCATTAATATCAAACCTGAAATCCTGAGATTCATCCAATCTACTAAAAATATTTTCCCCCTCGCGGGATAAATAACTAAATCTAATGTTAATTGGCCAACCGATAATTCCTTCATCAACTCGAGAAGAAAATCCGCCCTGCATCTGATCAACGGAATATTCAAAGGAAGGAATATGCCCAATGTCCATCAGCCGTTTATAAAAATAAAACTGGCCAGAATAAGGCGTGCCGGAAAGCGCATTGCCGCGAAGACCGAAATTAGTAAAAACATCACCGCCCTGATAATCAGCGTAACCTTGTCCGAGCGTAAACCCAGCCAAAACATCTAAACTTAAAAATCTTGGATGATAAACGAATAATTTTTCGTTTATGTTCAGCTCTTCGTTAAATAACATATAATGTTTTTTAATTTTGGTTTCATACCCTTCGTCCAATTTTTCTTCCTTGAATCGAAATCCTATCTCGCCCGTCGGCGCGCCGAAAAAAACTGGTCCTAAATCCCAAATAGGATTAATCTTATCAGAAGAATAAACTTTTTGAGAAAAGCAAAGCAAAATGATAAATCCGATTAAAAACAGCAGTTTCTTGATCATTTTATTCCCCTTTATATTTTATTTTATTTTCAAAGCAACGATCTGCAAGATTTGCAGATTCTGAAATAAATTCAAATAATATTTAACTGCCTTGAACTTATTTCAAAATCCGTATTCAAAAATTTATTTGTCGCGAAATAGAGTAAAAACTCTATTTCGCGATTTTTATTTCTTACCGTGTATCACCGCTTTATGGCAAGAGATGCATTGGGGCATTTTATACATCGTTGCCAAAAAATCCTTTTTAGGATTGTCCGGCTCGATAGATTCCGAACCATGGCATTCAAGGCAAATTTTTGTTACACCCCCCTCAATCAAAATATTGCCTCCATCGCCGGAAAAATTATGACACTTTTTGCATTCCGCTTTTTCAAAAGGAGGATGCTGGCGCCATCTGGCATAATCCTTTGCGATTTCATTTTGGCTTGCCTGCGCCTCGCCTTTTTCCAAATGCCGTATATGGATGTCTTTTTTATGACACATCACGCATTTGGGCATTCCATACATCGTTTTCAAATCCATTTTCTCGGACTTTTTTTCCGGATTATAATTATGACATGACGTGCAAACTTCTTTTTCCGGCGCTTTCAAAAGATGATCCTCGTCGCTGGAATGCGGATTATGACAGGTAACGCAAGCGCCGACCTCCGATCCCTTACCCTGAATAAATTTAGAACGATCGCTAAAATCCGGATGACATATCAAGCAAATACTAACTGCCGGCTCTTTCATCAATGCTTTTTCTTTTGACTGATGCGGCGTATGGCATACATTGCATTTGCCCAAAAGTACCGGCAAATTAACATTCTTTTTCTGAAATAATTCTTTCTTATGACACTTAAAGCAAAGATTGGCGCCGCTAGCAATAAGAAAATTTTCGCTTTCGGATTCAAAACTATGGCAATCCTTGCATTTTCCTTCCTTGTATGGAAGATGCTGAACCAATTGTATTCGCGGCTCCTCTTCTATGGACGGGATTTCCGCCTTTTCTTTTCTAACTCTTTCATTTTTATTGGTTGATTCGTCAACATCAATCAGCGCTTGGAATAAACGATTGCCATTTATGACGCATCCCCCCATTACAAGAAATAAAACCAGAAAGCAGATTAAATGTTTCATGCATAGCTCCTTAATCTAATTTTTATTAATATCGTATCGTCAAAGGACAAGTAAAATAACATTATACTATACTCCTTATAAAATAATTTGTCAATAAACCGTCCTTTTTTTATACTAGATTTATGTTAAGCTTTATATCATTTTATGTCATCATAACTTGATTAATATTAAAGAACTAATTTAAAAGGCGCGAATAAATTCCGCGCCCATTATTATAAAATAAATTTTACTGTTCATCCATTCTAAACTTGTGCATAATTTCTAATTTGTGTATAAATTCCCTGGTTAAATCCAGCGATTCAGTTCCTTCTTTTTTGTATGGCAAATAATTATAAGAAGGGGTAAACTCTGTCTGATCGCCATGCTTATGACTATCGTATCCGCGCGCCAACATACTGACAATCAATGATATATTTTTTTCTTTACCGATTTCCGACGCAACTTTCCCGAGGTCATTTTCAAATCTTAGATTAAATTCCCGCTGCTTTGCCGTGATAGCGTCTTCTTTTGCAGCCACTATTTTTAAATATGGCTCAAACGCCTTTTTTTTATTGTTTATCTCTTCTTCCTTTTTCCCGTAATCCTCCGTACCCTGTTCCAATAATTGAAGTTCGTCGATAAGAGACTGGACTTCTTCCATTACTTTCTTTACTTCCGGATTACTCGCCAAATCTTTGTGAAAATTTTCATATTCTCCTTGAAGTTTTTTAATTTCTTTTTCGTATGACACTTTAAGCGGATGTTTCTCAAAAACAACATTGCGATATAAAAATCCCACTTTTGTCGTTACTGAAGATTGCTCGTCTTTACCGCGTTCTTTCCGCCAACCGCCCGAAACCATAATCGGTTGAATACCGATCATAACAGCAATAAATAATAAAACATACAATATTTTTTTCATACTCTTCCCCCTTAATGTTTACGGAAAATTATTCTTTTTATCGCCTATAAATAATTACTGATTTTTTATATAAATCTTCAAAAAAATCCGTTTCCGCTTTCTCTCTTTTTTCTTTTTGCAAAATTTCAGAAATTTCCCGTTGCCCTTGTTCAAAAGAGATTTTTTTAACATGGATTACGTGATAACCAACGTCGGTTCTTACGTAACCCATTTCCAAACCACTTTCCGCTACGCGCAAAATCCCCTGGCGGAATTCCGGAATCAATGATTCTAAATTAATTCCTGTGGATTTAAAACTACCGGGTATTTCTGATACGCATCCTTTCTTGTCTTTTATTTTTTCTAAAATTGCCTCTGCTTCGCTCTCCTGTTTAACCAATATATGTTGAAACTCTAACAATGAAAGCGGATGTTTTACGCAGTAATCTTTTATTTCGCGCGGGAAAACATGAACACCCTCAACGGTTTCTTGTAATTTCTCCAGCGCCTTTTTCGCCAAAGCGCGTTTTAGAAATCGTCTCTCGGTATAAGAAAAATTGGCATCTAATTTGTCGGCTGTAATCCTAATTATTTTCCTAATATTTTCTCTCCGCGAAAAACGGCTCTCTCCCGGGAAAAATAAATCGGCTAGAAGAAGATTTTTCCAATCCTTAATGAGTTTTTTCAAATCTTTGCCGTCTTCTTCATTAACTTTGCCCAACAATACAACTTTTTTGAAAAAATCATCTAAGTGCCCAGACCAAATCTGGAGCACATCGCCGTATTCTCCAGACGACCACTCGTCCCGTTTTTCTACCCATAAACCAAAGTTGCTGTTTACGGACGCAAGATGTTTTTCAATTTTTTCCAAACCAACGCCCGCCAATATCGTCTCGTCAACGAATCTTTCCAAATCATTCTTGCTTCGAAAACCATCAAAAAGCGGCGGCAAACAATTCAATTCTTGTATTTTTTCTTCCATTTTAATATCGGAGAGTTTGATAATCTCCCCGTTCATCTCAACAACAACCCTATCAATAATTTCAGACCGAACCATTTTTGGAAAAAAAAATATCGCGGTAACCAAAAAAACCAACACAAGATATTTCATTTTATTCCCCCTTATCTAATTTTTATTTTTCAAAAAACTTTTTCTTTTTTAACTACTTATTATAATTGAATACTTGAAAAAAGTCAATAAAATTTATAAAAATCCGTCAAATTTTCCGACATTTTTAAAAATTAAAAAACCCGCCTTGCAATTAAGACGGGTCTGTAAAAAATTATTATTTTAGAACGGCTTCCGTTTCATACTTTTCTCCGTTGCGGAGAAATGTTATGGAAATCTTGTCTCCAATATTTAAAACGCGGAGGGTTTCGGCGAAACCGCGCAAATCTTCAATATCCGCGTCGTTGATTTTTGTGATTACATCTTCCGCTTGAAGTCCCGCTAAAGCGGCTGGCGATTCGGGTTTTACTCCCGCTAAACGATATCCAATTCCCTGATAAGTAAAATCTGGAATAGTACCAAAATTTACTTTTATTTTTTCTTGAGGTTTTTTTGACCGAATTTCTTCCACATTTATTATCACGGTTAAATTACGCTTTGTTAATTCCCTTACGGCTTCTTCTGTAAATTTAACCACTTCATTAAGACCGGCGAAATTGATTTGATCCAATGTATCGCTCGGGCGATGATAGTTTAAATCTATTCCAGACAAAAGCTGAATCGCCGGAATACCCGCTTCATGGAATGACTTTTGATCCGAAGAATCCAGGTCCATCGGAATAAAATCAACTTTTAACAAAGAAACAAGCGACGCTCTTTCCAATAATTCTTTCCATTCTTTCGCGGATTGAGCGCCAATTACCAGTATCTTATTGTCTTTAATCTGCCCAACCGTGTCTATATTAATCATTCCAACGCATTTTTCGCCACGATTCATATGCATCGCGTAATATTTTGAACCTATCTTTCCGGCTTCTTCTCCTGAAAAAGCGACAAAAATAATATTGCGTTCCGGCTGGAAATTTTGACTTTTCAAACTTCTCGCGACTTCCAGCAAAACCGCTACTCCGCTCGCGTTATCATTGGCGCCGGGATGAATTTGTCCTTTATATTTTTCTTCTTTAACGCCAAATTCTCCCCGACCTAAATGATCATAATGCGCGCCAATCACAATGTTTTCCTTGTCATTTTTACCGCGAATTATACCTATTATATTTTTTACCGGATAACTATTTCTTGATTTTTCGTCAACATATTGAAATGCCTGAAAATAACTCTCGTTATCGCCAGCAGGCATTAAACCGATTCTCCTAAACTGTACAGCTATAAATCCCGCCGCTTTATCAATACCCATTGTGCCAAGCCCCCTGCCTTCTAATTCTTTAGACGCAAGATACTTAATACAATTCTTTATATAAGGGGTTGAATCCCTTGCATTTTCTAATAAAATTGATAAAGGCGAATTTACTATGGGCCACTGGCCCTTTAATGCGTTAATTGGCTCATCGCCGGTAAAACCAAGATAACCGTATCTATTGTAATGCGGGAGTTTTCTTCCTAATCCCGAAATTGCGGACACGCTATCTGTTGCCAACCACCCTAAAGCGTAATCATTATTTACCGGATTTCGCGCCATAACCGCAACTGAATGCTGGTTGCGCTGAAGTTTAACGCCATTAATGCAAACATCCTGATCATCCACAAAATCATAACAAGATAATGCTTTACTAATATCGGGACGAAATTTATTTTCCCATCCAAAAACCCAAACAGCGCGATCATTGGGCAATTCGCTTAATTCATTATCAAATCTTATTTCATCAACTCGCCAGCTTTTCGCCAATTCGCTATAAGCCGAACGAACCAGCTTTGGCGCGTCCGCAGGTAAAACCGCCGATATTTTCTCTGCGCCAAACATTAAACTCATTGCGGGCGGCGTTTCGTTACGATCCAATATGCGGAATATTTCAAAATCAGGATCAATATTCAAATGTATCGGTTGTGCGGGCAAAATAATTTCTAATTGAAATTCTCTGCCATAGATATCAATATCCATTCGATATGGATCCGTCACTCCTTTCATATAAACAACAAGCGGTACCTTTAGCCTGTATGGGATCGTATTCTGAGTTTGTTCAATAATAGCCGAAAGTACATATTTTTCACCTTCCTTTTTTACGATAACATCTTGCGTTTTCAATGAAGGCGCGCCGGTCCATTCTATCCATTGTTCAAATATCCATTTCAACGATCTACCGTTTATCTTACTAAAAACCGATTCAATATCATCAAAAGAAGCGGGCTTAAACTTATATTCCCGATAAAATTGCCGCAAAGCGTCAAAGAAAATTTTATCCCCAACTTCACGACGAAGCATGTGAAAAAACATTGCTGTTTTTCCGTAACCAATGGCTTCGGTTGCCCCACTGTGCCGTCCGGTAAATTTGCTAATCGGGAAATCTTTGCCAACACCCGAAGTTGCGTAATTTTTATATTTCTGCAAAATTAAACGGCGATGTTCGGCTCCTTCGCCCGATTGTTCTTTTAAAAAATAGTCGGCTAAATAAGCCGTTAAACCCTCGCACCAATTTCCTTTCGCACAATCCACGAAAACGCCATTTCCCCACCAATTATGTAAAATTTCGTGGGGAAAAGATGAATTCAAAATAAAAGGAAAACGAATAATACTGGAACCAAGAATGGTAAAAGACGGCATACCATATCCCGTTTCCCAGAAATTTTCCACCAAAGCAAACTTGTCGTAAGGATAAACGCCTAAAAGTTTACTATACATTTCCAAATATTGAGCGGTCGCATCCAAATATTTTTTCGCAAGTTCATTATCTGGATTACGCAAAAAAACCATTGCGCTTACATTGCCAGCAAATTGACTATATTCAGTAAATTTGGCGGCTATCAGATAAATTTCTTCCTGCGGTTTATCTATCACCCACCTATCCAATTGACCATCTATACCCGCACGATGCTCTGTACGCGCGCCCTGACTGACACTTTGCCATCCAACTGGCAATTTAATTTCCATATTAAATGTTACCAATCTATCCGTAAAATACGGATAAAAATATGGATACCAAATACTTGATCCGGCCAAAAATACTCCTTGAGAAGAAATTATGCCTGATGTCGCGCTAAATCCGCGCGCATACTCCTCTCTATTTTCATCAATAGGATGAAAAATCTTGCCTTCATAAGCAATTGTGAATTGGCTAATCCCAAGCGGCAAAGTTATTTCAAAAACTTCCAATCCTTCTTCAACGCCTGTTTTTTTAAGCACCATGTCTTTGCTTAAAACCCTCGGATTAAGACCTTTGTGCAAGGCGAAAATAATAGGCCATGCGTCCACTTTTTTTGGCAAAGTAATCATATCCACAACTTCAATGCGATGACTGTCTGGCTGTAACAAAACTTTTAAATCGTGATGTACTTGCCCCGATGCCACGGTTGACACAACGAAAACAAAAAAAACAATTCCCCCAAAATATCGCAATAATCTATAATTCATTTTCACCTCACCTTCTCCTTTCTTTCAAATTTAATTTATTTATATTTCAAATAACATACAACACAATAGTTTAACAATGCGCTCTTCAAGTGTCAATTTAAATTAAAAATCCACTCCGCAATACTGCGAAATGGATTTTGATTCTAATTTTTCCAGTCGACACTAAAAATATTAGTTTCGCCCGGCTTGCTACCATTACGATTTGAAGAGAAAACTAATTTTTTACCATCGTGACTAAACATCGGGAATCCGTCAAAAGATGGATTATATGTTATTCTTTCAATTTCCTTAGACTGCACATCAACCATATACAATTCAAAATTATGGCTCTTGGGGCTATCCAAATTGGATGAAAAAATAACTTTCTTCCCGCTTGGATGAAAATACGGAGCAAAATTGGCGGCGCCATTATCGGTCAACTGAATCGGCTCACGATCTCCCAGATTCATGATGTATATTTCCAGTTTGCCCGGCCGAATCAAATTCTTACCAAGCAAACACCGATAATCATCGTATTCTTTCCCCTGCGGTCTTGAAGCCCTCCAACAGATCCATTCGCCGTCAAGAGAAAAGAAAGCGCCTCCATCATAACCCGGAATATTTGTAAGTTGTTCCTGATTGGATCCGTCCGGATTCATCAAGAACAATTCCAAGTCGCCGGTCCGCGCCGATGTAAAAATAATTTTATCGCCTTTGGGCGAATAAACACACTCGGCATCATATCCTTTTGCATCGGTTAACTGCCTTACATTACCCCCGTCAATATTGGCCTGAAAAATATCATAGTCCTCATACAACGGCCAGACATAACCCTGGGACATATCCGGTTTTGCCGGACATTTATATATTCCCAAATGGGTAGAAGCATAAATTATTGATTTTCCGTCAGGAGAAATAAAACTGCAAGTAGTAACGCCCTCGCCCAATGACACCATTTTTATGTCAGTGCCATCCGAATTCATGGTATAAATGGCATCATATTCCTTACCATCACGCTTTGACTGAAAAATAAGTTGTTTTCCATCGCGAGAAAAATACGCTTCAGCGTTTTCTCCGCCGAAAGTAAGCTGCTTGATATTTTTGAAATGCGTTTCTTCGCCTTCAAAAATTAGTTTATTACTGATTACATTACCATCGCCAAATATAATGTTAGCAATACTGGCAAAAACAAAAACGAATAA
>JBBTRL010000060.1:0-6881 GCA_038065195.1 Patescibacteria group bacterium | reverse complement strand
TAAAATGGTACAAAGTCGGCGGAAGCAGTGACCTTATACATCCGGAATGGCCCGGCGCCGGGCTTCTTGTCGGCTAGTTCATGGTCTTTGTGATTCTCGTGCGTTTAGCTGAATTCGTTAGCCCGAAACTTGGGCGGATAGCATGGTATATGAGTGTTATTATTTTGCCGATTATTTATAGCGCAACTTTTTGGTGGGGAAGGCAATTTATTAGGTAATGGGAATGCGAGAAAATTTAGCAAATTATCGCAATGGACATCAAAAAAATAGAAAAATTTTTAACTGAAAATAAATATCCGAAATACCGCTTGAAACAGATTAAGAAGGCGGTATTTTGCGATTTGATTGACGATTGGAAAAACGTCGCTGTTTTACCCAATGATTTGCGGGATATTTTAGAAAAAAAATTTCCAATCGCCGGAATTAAAATAAATAATACGCTTACATCAAAAAAACAAGATGCAATTAAGGCAATTTTTATTTTAAATGATGGTTATGCCATTGAAACGGTTTTAATGAAACATTCCGTTATTTCCAAAAATGGAAAAACAGGACGCAATACGATTTGCGTTTCTTCGCAGGCCGGATGTCCAATGAAATGTTCTTTTTGCGGAACAGGGCAAATGGGTTTTAAAAGAAATTTATCCGGCGAAGAAATCGTTGATCAGGTGTTATTTTTCGCGAAAATCTTGAAAGATTCCGGAAATAAAGTTGATAATATCGTATTTATGGGTATGGGAGAGCCGTTTTTGAATTATGATAATGTTATGGAAGCGATTAAAATTTTAAACGATAAAGACGGGTTTAATCTCGGGATACGGCATATTTCCATTTCCACTTGCGGTATAATTCCGGCAATAAAAAAATTTACCGAAGAAAATCTGCAATGCAATTTGGCGATTTCTTTGCATACTGCTGATGACAAAAAAAGAACAATGCTTATGCCGGTTAATAAAGTTCATCCGTTGCCGGATTTAATGAAAGCGGTGGGCGAATACATAGAAAAAACAAACAGAAAAGTTATGTTTGAATATTTGTTGCTAGATGGTTTTAATGACGGACTTGAAGATGCCGAAAAATTGGCGAATTTGATGAAAAATAATCTTTACCATATTAATTTGATAAAATATCATGATACGGGAAGTGGTTTTAAGCCTTCGCCGTTGAAAAAAAGAAAAATATTTTTTGATTTCTTGAAAAAGAAAGGCGTTTCCGTTACATTTAGGGTAAGTTTCGGCGAAGATATTTTAGCGGCATGCGGTCAATTGGCGGGAAAAACGGTAAAATTAGCGTAATTAAATCAATATGCTGATTTATTTTTAAAGGATAGGATGTATTTTATGATTTGGGAAAACAATGGGAAAATTAAAATATTTTTATCGGATGTTGATGACGGCAACATGCTTTTTGCTCAAGGGCGGGACGAAATAAACAGGCAAGTCGTGGATAATAGAAAAAAGTTTTTTGAAAAATGCGGTATTGACCCAAGCCGTTTGGTAAATCTTAAAGCAGTTCACGGAAATAAAATTTTCTTGGCAGGCAAAAATGACTTGGGGAAAGGCGCTTTGGATGATGATACGCGAATCGCCGGCGTTGACGGTTTATTATCAAAACTTTCCAATTCGTATCTTATGGTTACCGGCGCCGATTGTTTTCCGATTTTGTTTTACGATGAAAAAACAGGGGTCATCGGCGCCGCGCACGCCGGTTGGAAGGGAGTTATTAACAATATCGCGGGAGAATTGATTAAAACCGCCAAAGATAATTTCGGATCTAATGCGAAAAATGTGAAAGTATGGATAGGCCCGGGCATAAAAAGCTGTCATTTTCAAGTAAAAAATGAAGTATTGGAATTATTTCAAACAAAAGAACCGGATTATGTTTTAAAAAAAGAAAACGGTTATTTTGTTGATTTGCAGGCAATTTTAAGAAGACAATTATTAGCGTCAGGTATTTTTGATGAAAATATAACTATGCATAACGCTTGTACTTTTTGCGATTTAAAATATTTTTCCAACAGGCGCGATAAAAAACAATTTCTTGAAGCGTTTGCCGCCATAATTGGATTTAATTAAAAAGAAATATTAAAATACTTGTTTTTGATTTAAAGCAGGCATTTTTTATTGTAATAATAGCACTTAACTTAAATTTTTATATATTGTAGTATTAGATTATGGATTTAAATATGTCGGTGCAAAAATTGTATAAAATCGGTCCTGCTTACGCTAAAAAACTTCAATCGTTAGGCATTAAGACGGCGCGTGATCTTCTTTTTTATTTTCCTTTTCGTTACGACGACTTTTCCGATATTACCAAAATTGCCGATGTTGAAATAGATCAGATTGCCACTATTCAGGGACAAGTGGTGGAAGCGCGAAATATCCGGACATTTAAAAAAAGAATGGCGTTAACCGAGGCCATTATTGAAGATGATAGCGGCGCGATTAAGGCGGTTTGGTTTAATCAGCCCTTTTTGACAACCACTCTTCGTACCGGCGCGACAGTCAATTTATCGGGCAAAGTTTCGTTCTCCAAAAATGAACTCGTTTTTTCTAATCCGGCCTATGAAGTCGTTGGTTATAATAATTTAAAAAATTATACGCATACGGGCCGGTTGGTGCCGGTATATCATGAAATATACGGTCTTTCATCGCGTTGGTTGAGATTCCATATTAAGCCACTTTTGATTTTTGCCAAAAAAATTGAAGAATTTTTACCTTCGGAGATAATAAAATCGCATGATTTATTGTCTTGTTCTTTGGCGATTAAAGAAATTCATTTTCCCGAAAATATGGAAATTGCCGAAGAAGCGAAAAGGAGATTCGCTTTTGAAGAAATATTTTTAATTCAATTATGGAATTTTTTGCAAAGAGGGAAGTGGCAAAATAACGAGTCATTGAAAATTCATTTTCAAGAGAAATTAATCAAGGAATTTGTAGTATCGCTTCCTTTTCGTTTGACCGATTCTCAGCGCAAAGCCGCTTGGCAGATTTTAAGGGACTTGGAGAAATCGGCGCCGATGAATCGTCTTTTAGAGGGCGATGTTGGAAGCGGTAAAACAATTGTCGCTATAATAGCCGTTTTGGAAGTGGTTTCGCAAGGTATGCAGGCCGCGATTATGGCTCCAACGGAAATTTTAGCGGAACAGCATTATAATACATTTTTGGAATATTTATCTGTCCAAGGCGGAAAAAATTATAGAATTGCATTACTTACGGGAAGCAAGAGTTTGTTGAATGGCGAGAAAATAAGCCGTAATGAAGTTTTAAGTAAAGCGCGCGCCGGAGAAGTTGATATTGTAATCGGCACGCACGCTCTTATTCAGGGAAAAGTGGTTTTTAACAATTTGGCGCTTGCGGTTGTTGATGAACAGCATCGTTTTGGTGTAGAACAGCGGGCGCGCCTGTTGAAAACAATTACTTCTTTAAAAGATGGTATTCCGGATAAAATTCCACACCTTTTATCAATGACGGCGACGCCGATTCCGCGCACTTTGGCGCTTACGATTTTTGGCGATTTGGATATTTCTTTGCTTACGGAAATGCCCAAAGGACGAAAAAAGATTATTACCAGCATTGTTCCTCCGGCCGGTCGCCGAGACATTTACTATTTTGCAGCCGATGAAATAAAAAAAGGCCGGCAAATATTTGTTATTTGTCCGTTAATTGAGGATTCGGATATTTTGGAAGTAAAATCCGCTACAACGGAATTTGAAAAATTGCGGAAAATTTTCCCGCGGTTTAAAATAGGGCTTTTGCATGGCCGGTTGAAGCCGAAAGAAAAAGAAGAAATTATGCTTAAATTTAAAAATAAAGAAACGGATGTTTTGGTTTCTACTTCAGTGGTGGAGGTGGGTATTGATATCCCCAATGCGACGGTAATGATGATTGAAGGCGCGGACAGATTTGGACTTGCCCAACTTCATCAATTTAGGGGCAGGGTGGGGCGAAGCGAATATCAATCGCATTGCTTTTTATTTACGGATTCTCAGGCAAAAAAAACGCATCAACGGCTTAATGCTTTAATAAAATGTGAGAATGGTTTTGAGCTTGCGGAAAAGGATTTGAAAATTAGGGGACCGGGAGAAGTATATGGCATTCGGCAGTCCGGAATGCCGGATTTAGCTATGGCCAATTTATCAAATATAAAGTTAATCAGCGAAACAAGAAAAGCGGCAAAAGAAATTTTTGAAAAAGACCCGTTGTTAAGAAATTATCCGCGGCTTAAGGAAAGATTGAAAGAATTCGCGCGAAACATTCATTTAGAATAAAAGAATAAACAAAATTAAAAAACGAGCGGTTTTTAATCGCTCGTTGATGTTTATTTTTTATCCATTTCGGCCACTATCCCGGCCTTAAATGCCTCGATATTCTGCGTGCAGTGTTCTTCTGAAATATTGTTTTTAATCGCTGTTATCAGCGACTCTTTTTTTAATATTTTCGTTACAACAGCGCCGATAAGAAATATCCCCAATAATTTTTTATTTTTTTTGATATCATCTCCGATTTTTAAAGTTGTATTGTCATTGTTTAAATCAATGATAATATCAATTATTTCTACAATCGGGTTTAATATTTCATCGTTGCTTATGATAATGCGCGAGTTAGAAACTCCCCCGCGCACCATCGCATCATAAACAGGGTAGAAAGAACAATTTTTTTTCTCCAGAACAGCTGCTTCTCCGATTATGTTTGCTAATGTTTGGGTTCCATCTCCGCCTTTTCCTAAAATTTCAATCGTTGTTTTCATTTTCGCGCTCCCAAACTCCTTGGAGTTTTTTCATATTTTCTAGTTTAACGAGTTCTGGATTTTTTTTCACGAAATATGTTGTGCAGTTGCTTAAAATTTCCACAAAAGAAAATCCTTTTCGTAGCAACGCCTTTTTAATGATTTCTTCCATTCCCACAATCGGAGTTTTGGCAAAGAAGTCAATTTTTAGACCGTCATACAAAAATTCTTTCAGATCAATTGGATTTTGCGAAAAATTTATGGAAGTTATGGCTGTTTTCGGGGTTGTTCCCGATGGTTGCCCGCCGGTCATGCCGTAGTTTTGGTTATTCAGGCAAAATACTTTAATGTCAAATTTTTCCCGTAATGTATGCAACAGGTGGTTTCCGCCTATATTAACCAAATCTCCATCGCCGGAAATTACAATAATATTCAAGTCGGGTCGTAGCATTTTTATTGCGCGGGCGTAATTCAATGTCCGTCCGTGAGAGATTTTTACAACATCCGCTTTGAATGTCGTTCCAACTATTCCGCCGCATCCGATACCGGCGATAATTACGGTATTTTTCGTTGTTAATCCAATATCTTTCGCGACCTTCAGAAATATATTGGAAAAACTTTGATGTCCGCAACCAGGGCAGAATGGATATTTTTTTTTCAATTCTATCGGAGATTCTTCCTGGATTTCATTTTTAAAAATAGTTTCCGAGTTGCATTTTATTTCATGCGGTTCTTCTTGCGTCCAAGAGACGATATTTGACGAAATTATTCCAGCTAAATTTTTGCATTTTTGTTCTTGCGCGGCATTTTTGCAGAAATTTTCCAGTTCACTTGTCTTTATCGGTTCGCCGTTCCATTTATTGAAGGGCGCGATCATCGGTTTTGGAAAATATTCATACAAGTATTTAACCAATTGGCCGGTGTTTAATTCCGCGACTATTATTTTTTGCAAATAGCGGAATTTTTTGAAAATTTCGTCATCTAATGGCCACAATATTTTAAGTGTTAGACAGCCGATTTTTATTCCTTGCTTTCTTAAGTTTATAACACTTTCTTGCGCCGCTTTGGCGGTCGTGCCATAAGCGACGATTAAATATTCGCAATCATCGGTCTGAAATTCTTCCCACATATCGGGCCATTTGTCTTTTTCTCGTAAAATGTTAGGAATAATATTTTTCTGTTTTTGAATAAGATGTGAAATGGCCTTTTCGGCTATTTCGGCATCAAAAGAAATACGGTTGCCGCATTCATCGTGAATTAGTCCGCCGTAAGAAACCCCTTTTCCATATCCTATTGGTACAAAACTTACTATGTTTCCGTTTAGTCCGAATGGAGCTTCGTTTTCTTTGTAAATGCGGTCAAAAACAGTAATTTCTTCCGGCAAATCAATGTTTTGCGAATGATGGCTTAAAAATCCGTCCAAAGCGATAATAACCGGTGTTCTGAATTTTTCCGCTAAATTAAACGCTTCTACCGTTAGGGTAAAACATTCTTTGACGGAAGTCGGCGACAAGACAATGACGCAATTTCCGCCATCGCCATGCCTACCATTGATTATGCAGTCAATGTCCGCCGATGCCGGTTTTGTCGGTTGTCCCGTACTAGGTCCGATTCGTTGAGCGTCAACAATTACAATAGGTAATTCGTTGTTAATAGACCATCCTATTTCTTCTTGTTTAAGCGAAAACCCCGGACCGCTTGTGGCAGTCATTGATTTTATTCCACAAGCAGAGGCGGCGTTTGTCATGCCCATTGCCGCTATTTCGTCTTCGGGTTGGAAGAATATCCCGTTTACTAACGGAAGATATTCTGCCATTTTTTGCGGAATTTCCGAAGAAGGCGTTATGGGATAGCCGGCGTAAAATCGGCAACCGGCCGTTAATGCTCCGAGCGCTATCGCTTCGTTGCCGGATAAAATAATATTTTTGATATTTTTTATGCCTAATTTTTCTAGAAACTCTTTTGCGTTTATCATTTTCCATCCGCCATAATCTATCTTTAGTTCTTCCATATTCTATCTCCTTGAAGTAAATTCAAATTTTAATGAACTTGGAATCTTTTATTATACATTAATTTTAAAAAAAAACAAGTCCAAATACTGCACATGATGAGATACATAGGTAACGCCTTGAAAATCAAGAAATATGACAAAC
>JBBTRL010000059.1:0-6226 GCA_038065195.1 Patescibacteria group bacterium | reverse complement strand
AATAAGAAACAGTGGGACATTATCAGAAAAAACATTGAAAACAACGAAACAAATTTAGATAAAGCCGCCAAAAGATTTAACATTTCGAAAGAAGAAATGGAGAAAATAAAGGTTTTTTCTTCTCTTTTGCGGGTGCCTCTTTCTTATAATAAAACACTGGAGTTATTTTAAGGAAAGATTTTTTTATTTCATTTGCGATAAATACGGAAATATGTAAGTTAAAACAAGATCATAATTTTTACATATTTTATTTTAACATCTGAAGATTATAAAATTATGACTGACGATGAACCAAAAAAAACAAATGCAAAAAACTTTATTGCTTATTGACGGCAACGCTCTTTTGCATCGCGCTTTTCACGCATTGCCGGAGCTTACCGATCCAAAAGGCCGTCTTGTGAACGCGGTATATGGATTCAGTTCCATATTGTTGAAAGTTTTAAATGAATTGAAGCCACAGTTCGTAGTTGCGACTTTTGATATGGCCGCTCCCACTTTTCGGCATGAAGAATTTAAGGAATATAAAGCGCATAGGATCAAGGCGCCACAGGAACTATATGATCAGTTGCCTTTAATAAAAGATGTGTTAAATGGTTTTAAGATACCTATCTTTGAACGAGCGGGATACGAAGCCGATGATTTGATAGGAACTATATCCAAGAATTCTGAAGTTAAAAAAGAAAAGTTGAAAGTTATTATAGCGACAGGCGATTTGGATACCTTGCAGTTGGTTGATGAAAATACTTTTGTGTATACCTTGCGGAAAAGCATCAAAGATACCGTAATTTATGACAGCAAGGCGGTTATGGACAGATATGGCATAGAGCCTTGCCAAGTGGTTGATTTTAAGGGTTTAAAAGGGGATGCTTCCGATAATATTCCCGGCGTGCCGGGGGTTGGAGAAAAAACCGCTTCATCGTTGATTAAGGAATATGGTTCTTTAGAAAATTTGT
Organism: Patescibacteria group bacterium; assembly: GCA_038065195.1. GTDB lineage: Bacteria > Patescibacteriota > Minisyncoccia > GWA2-38-13b > GWA2-38-13b > GWA2-38-13b. The sequence continues at coordinate 5,273 of JBBTRL010000059.1, read as the reverse complement.
ATAAAAAGATAAATTTGGAAAAAATCCAAGAAAAGCTGAAGGATAGATTGGTGGAAAACAAAGAAATGGCGTTTTTCAGCAAAAAATTGGCAACGATAAAATTAAATGTGCCGTTGGAATTTAATTTAAAGAAATGCGTTTGGCAAGATTATGACAGAAATGAAATGGAAAAATTGTTTATTGGATTGGGATTTAACAGTTTATTGAGGAGATTGCCCGGGAGCAGTCATAATGCCGTTTTAGCCGTTCAAAAAGAACAGGCATTGTCCGGTGATCCGGAAATTTTGACAACAATTAAAAAATGGTATCAGGATAAAATTTTTTCCCAGAAAATATATGAAATAGAAAAAAATTTAATATCGGTTATTGACCATATGCATAAGACGGGGATTAAGATTGATGGAGCGTATTTGGCGGCGCTTTCAAAGAATATTGCCAAAAAATCAGAGGTGTTGGAAAAGAAAATTTTTAAATTGTCAAAAAAAAGTTTTAATATCGGTTCGCCTCGGCAATTATCGGATATTTTATTTAACGATTTAGGCATTAAGAAAGTTTCGTTGCGTAAAACGCCGGGTGGCGTAATTTCTACCGCCGCTTCAGAGCTTGAGAAAATTAAAGATTCTAATCCTATTATTCCCTTAATTCTGGAGCATAGAGAATTAACAAAATTAAGAACAACTTATACCGACGCGTTACCTGCGTTGATAAGTCCGGAAACCGGAAGAATACATACGAGTTTCAATCAGCTTGGCGCTTCCACGGGCCGATTTTCTTCTTATAATCCCAATTTACAGAATATTCCGGCGCGGACCGAAATGGGACGCGAAATAAGAAAAGCGTTTATTGCGGAGAAAGATTTCTACTTGGTATCTTTTGATTATTCGCAGGTGGAGCTTCGTATTGCCGCTTCGTTGGCTCAAGATAAAAAAATGATTGGCGTTTTTGAAAGCGGACAGGACATTCATAAAGCCACTGCGGCGGAAATAAATAATGTGACGGCTGACGGGGTTACCTCGGATATGCGTTATCAGGCAAAGGCGTTGAATTTCGGCGTGCTTTACGGTATGTCTATTCAAGGATTCGCCGAAAGTGCCGGCGTCTCGCGCGATGATGCCAAAAAATTCATTAAAGAATATATGACGGATTTCCAGGGAATCGCTTCTTATATCAGGAATATAAAAGAGCATGCGCGGCAGTTTGGTTTCGTTGAAACTCTTTGGGGACGCAAGAGATTTTTGCCGAATATTAATGCCGGCGATTGGCGTCTTAAACAGGCGTCGGAAAGAATGGCGGTAAATATGCCAATTCAAGGCACGGCGGCGGATATTATTAAAATGGCAATGGTGGATATTTATGAAAAATTAATCAAAGGACATGAGGATATTTTAAGAATGGTTTTGCAGATTCACGATGAACTGCTTTTTGAAATTAAGAAAAATAAAGCGGATGCGTATTTGCCGTTGATTAAGGACATAATGGAACATGTCATTGAGCTGGCCGTGCCGTTGAAAGTTAATGTGGCGATTGGAGAAAACTGGAAAGATATGGAGGAGCGGTTATAGGCAAGATTGTTGCTTTTGTAAAACGCGGCGTGTTAATATTGTTGTATAAAGAAATTTTTAATTATCCAAATTTTTAAAAGTAATTTTAGGTATTGGTATTTAGAAATTGGTTGCCTCCGGTAGGCAGAGATTTGATTAGAAATTAGGTTAATTAGAGCAATTAGGAATTAAAGAAAACGCTATGTCCGTTAAATCGCTGGAAAATTTAAAAATATTGATAGTGGAAGACGATCAATTTCTTCGCGATCTTTTTGTAATGAAATTGAAAAAAGAAAAAGCGATAGTGATTGAATCGGATAATGGAGAAGACGCGTTGAAAAAGATAAAATCGGAAATGCCCAATTTGGTTTTGCTTGATATAGTTTTGCCAAAAATGGATGGACTCGGTGTTTTAGAGAAGATCAGGGAAGATGCGGATATGAATAAAATTCCGGTTATTCTTTTGACTAATTTGGGGCAGGATTTTGATGTGGAAAGAGGATTGAAGTTGGGAGCCACCGCCTATATTATCAAAGCGCATTTTACGCCTGGCGAAATTATTAAAAAGATTCGGGAAGTCATTATCAAATAATAGGGAATAATTAAATTTTTATGCCGGAATTGCCGGAAGTGGAAACGATTGTCGGTGATTTAAATAAAAACATCCTGAATCGCAAGATTCAGGATGTTTGGTCTAATACCGCGAAGTTTAAAGTTGAAAGTTTAAAGTTAAAAGTTGTCGGAAGTAAAATTAAAAAAGTAGGGCGCGTCGGTAAAAATATTTTGCTTTATCTAACAAGAGGAAAAATTTTATTGATTCATCAGAAAATGACGGGGCATTTGATGTATGGAAAATGGAAAAAGGAAAAAGCGCCCGATGGAAAAGAAAAAGTTTCAAGTTTATTAAAGGGGCCATTTCAAGAAAATGTAAATAATTATATTCACTTGATTATTTATTTGGATAACGGATGGCAAGTGGCTTTATCTGATTTGCGAAAATTTGCCAAAGTTGAGGTGTTTAACGCGCGCAACGCCGGAGAAATAAAAGAACTTAAAAACCTTGGTCCCGACGCTTTGAAAGTGAAATTTGTCGATTTTAAAAAAAATATCGCGGTTAAAAAAGGACCCATTAAGCAGGTTTTAATGAACCAGGAATTTATTGCCGGAATCGGTAATATTTATGGCGATGAGATTTTATGGAAAGCGGGAGTGCACCCGGAGAGAAAAGCAAACTCTTTAAGCGCGGTTGCGTTAAAAAAAATATTTAAGGCTATGAAATTCATTTTAAAGAAAGCCGTAAAAAAGCGCGGAACCAGTATTAGCGATTTTCGCGATGCTTACGGTGAAAAGGGGAAATATGGCGATGAACGGTTGGCGTATCGGCGCGAAGGCAAGCCGTGTTTTAGGTGTAAAAATAAAATCGCGCGCATTAAAATCAACGGCCGCAGTTCGTGTTTTTGTCCCGTTTGCCAAAAATAATAAATAAAACTTATGTTGATAAAAAATTATAAATTTATTTTTTTTGTGTTTGCTATAATTTTAGCAAGTATTTTTTTATTTAACGATTCCAGTATTTTTATTTATAATAAAAACAAAGAACAGACGGCAAATATTAATGGTGGAATCGGCGACAGTAACGGTTATTTTACCGGAGGTGGTGGAACGAATTCTATAACAGGTATTATTTGCAAAAATTACAACCGCCGACCGATAGCCGTAATGATGGCCAACGATCCGGTGGCGCGTCCGCTTTCGGGAATTTCTTCGGCGGATTTAATTATTGAAATGCCCGTTATTACCGGCAGTATTACAAGAATATTGGCTTTTTTTGTCTGTAATAATCCTTCGGAGATCGGAGCTTTGCGTTCGGCGCGCCATGACTTTATTCCTTTGGCAATGGGATTTGACGCCATTTTTGTTCATTGGGGCGGTTCGTATTTCGCTTTGGATAAATTAGACAAAGGAAAGGTGGATAATATAAACGCTTTATATAATCCGTTTGGGACATTTTACCGGAAATTTGGTTTGCCGGCGCCTCACAATGGTTTTACTTCTTATGATCGCCTTTGGCTTGCTTCTCAAAAACTGGGTTATCGCAGCGAGTCAAAATTTGATGGATACTTCTTTACGAGTTATGATAAATGTGATGCTTGCCAAAATGGGCGTTTGGCGATTGATTATTCCATTCCTTATAATGTTTACTATGATTATAATGCCGTAAGAAACGGTTATTTGCGTTTTCGCGGCGGTTACCCCGAGATTGATAAATTGAATAGCGCGCAGGTAGAGGCGAAGAATGTTATAATTATGCGCGCCGTTTCTCGTCCGATAGACGATCAATACAATGATGTTGATGTTGAGGGCGACGGCAAAGCGATTATTTATAAAAACGGCATTGAAATATCGGGCAGTTGGAAAAAAGATAAAGAAAATATGGCGAGTAAACTTTATTTTTTTGATGATAATGGCGCGGAAGTTAAATTTACTCCCGGCAAGATTATAATAGAAATAGTGGAGCCGTATCAGAAAATATCGTGGAGCATATAATGTAATATGGATATAAACCCCGTTAGAAACACCTAATTTTAACTATGATTAAAGGTTTTTTTAACAAAAAACTTGAATAGCAGAGTTTCTAACGGGGTAAAATTTTTCTGCGTTAGACAAACGGAGTTATTACAAAATCAATTAAGTTGTCTGAAATTAACTGTTTTGGTTATATAAAGACAGACTTCTAATGGGGTGAAACTAACATTTTACGGAGGGGCAAAATCCGTCACTGGCACATGTTATCTGCTGGAAGACAAACAAGTTAAAATTTTAATTGATTGCGGCTTGGTTCAGGGAAGCCGTGTGGCGGAAAAAGAAAACTACAAACCGTTTTCGTTTAATCCGAAAGAAATCAATTATGTTTTTATTACGCACGGTCATTTGGATCATGTTGGTCGTTTGCCGAAATTGTATCGCGATGGTTTTCGCGGGCTTATTTTCGGCACCTATCCGACTCGTGATTTCAGTGAATTGATACTTTACGACAGTCAAAGTATTTTGGAACGCGAAGCGAAAAGTATGAGGACTAAAACTATTTATAAAGAAAGCGATATTAGGGGAGTTATGGAGCTATTCCACGGATGTGATTATGGCGAAAAAATTAAGTTAAACGGAAATTTAACTTTGAATTTTAAAGACGCCGGCCATATCTTAGGATCAGCCATCATTGAAGTATCGTTTGGCGACAAAAAAATTGTTTTTAGCGGCGATTTAGGCAATCCGTCTTCTTCCATATTAAAGTCAACAGAATGGGTGGAAGGAGCTGATTATTTGATTATGGAATCGCTTTACGGCGACAGATTGTATAATGGGAATAACAAAAAAATAGTTCTTGAACGAATTTTAGAGGACATTATCGGTAAGGGTGGCGTTATTATGATTCCGGCTTTTGCGATTGAACGGACGCAGGAAATATTATATGAATTGAATGAATTGGTGGAAAATCGCAGAATTCCCCGCATTCCTGTATTTTTAGACAGCCCATTGTCTATTGAAGCGACAGCGATTTATAAACGGTATTCATATTATTATAATGAATCGGCCAAGGATTTGATAAAATCAGGCGACGCTTTGTTCAATTTTCCCGGTCTCAGACTTACGCGAACCAAACAAGAGTCAATGTCAATCAATGATGCGCCGGCACCAAAAGTTATCATTGCCGGATCGGGGATGATGGAAGGC
>JBBTRL010000058.1:0-3862 GCA_038065195.1 Patescibacteria group bacterium | reverse complement strand
ATTCCCGATGCTTTAAATAAAGTTTTATCTTTGCGCGGCGTTAATTATCAGTGGAATAAACAAACCGATGACAGGCTGCGTTTTGGATTTGTCGCGCAAGAAGTGGAAGAAATTTTGCCGGAGTTCGTTTCCACTGACAGTAATGGAATAAAATCAGTCAATTATACCGCTTTTTCGTCGGTTTTAGTGGAAGCGGTTAAGGAACAGCAGAAACAAATTGAAGAATTGAAATTGTTATTAACAATGAATTCTTCTGATTTTTCAATATTGACCAGCGGTTTAACTATCCAGCAAACCATAAACGGCAAGTTGGTTAATCTTTATAGTATTTCAGCTGACGGCATTAAATTTGCTTCCGGCGAAACGATTTTTGTGAACGACGAAGGTTATATTGAAATTGGGGACTTGGCTGTTCGCCAACTGAAAATCAAAGATAGCGGTTCCATAACGGTGCCGTCCGGTAATAATGAGATTTCCGGAAGTGGCATGATTTCACAAGGAACTTCGGAAATTACCATAACTAATGAAAATATGGTCGCCGGTTCAAAAGTTTTCATCACTTTTGAGGAAAATCCGGCGGGACCTTGGTGGGTTAAGAGAAATGGGAATAATCATTATTTTACGGTTAATCTGGCTTTGCAAGCAAGCATAGATTTGAAATTTCAATATTTAATTTTGAAGACGGATGAAGATGAAAATGTTCAGCAATCGGAACCGGTTGGAACTGAAACGGTTATTATCGCGGAAGAAGCAAGCGCTGACAATATTATTTTGCAAGATGCGAGCGCGGATACCGTGATAATTCAAGATGCGAGCGCGGATACCGTGATAATTCAAGATGCGAGCGCGGATACTGTTTATTAATTTTCAATTTTTACTCCCTCTCCTTTCAGGAGAGGGACGGGAGGGTGAGGTAAAAGGAGAAGGTCTTATATGCCAAGAATAATCAATAATAAAAATAAAATTGTCGCGCGAAAACAATTACGAAGAAATCAAACGCCGCAAGAAATAATTCTTTGGTCAAAGCTTCGCAACAATCAAATAAAGTATAAATGGAAAAGGCAAGTAAGTATTGGATCATATATTGCCGATTTTTATTGTCGGCAAAAACTTATCGTTATAGAAGTAGACGGGTCGCAGCATATTGATAATAAAGAATACGATAAAGAGCGCGATTTGTATTTTTTAAGTATCGGTATCAAAACTATACGGTTTTGGAATAACGAAATAAATACAAATATTAGCGGAGTTATTCAAAAAATAGAGAGTGAACTTGCGAAGAAACCTCACCCCAGCCCTCTCCTGAAAGGAGAGGGGGAATCCAACCTCACCCCAGCCCTCTCCTGAAAGGAGAGGGAGGCGGGATGAAAATTAGAAATTAAAAATTGGGATTTGATTTGATAAGATGTTGCTGTTGTTGGCAAAGATGCCAGTGGTTTAAATAATGGTGATTTGCATATCGGGTTTGGGTTTAAATCATCCGATAACAAATTAACTATGGTTACGTCTCCTTCAGGTGTTGAAAAGTGGATTTTCGCTGATTCAGCAGTAACTATCAATACATGGTATCATGTCGCGGCAGTTTTTGGTTCTAGTGGCATGATCATGTACATTAACGGAGTCCAACAGACAGATACTGATGCGGATACTGGAGGAATGACAAATACCAGTCCTTCTTTTGTTATTGGAAGTTTAAGAGTGGGTACTTGGCCTTTTAATGGAAAAATCGACGATGTCCGCGTTTACAACCGCGTTTTGTCGGCGGACGAAATTAGGTTGTTGTATAATTTAGGAAGATAAACATAATCTAAAATCTAAAAATTTTTTCCCGAAATCCGGTGTTGATGATTAATTCCCAATCAATAATTATGGTACAAGGTTTTTCCTTGTAATTGACTAATTTTGAGGATTGTATATACTGTAAATATGAAAATTCCAAGGTATTATAAGGATTTAACGCCATATATCAGACCTAATAAAGCGCTGATTATTTTTGGTTCGCGTCAAGCCGGAAAGACAACGCTTTTGAAAGATTATCTGGATGAACAAAAAGGAAAAATAAAATACAAGCTGGAGTCAGGAGACGATATAATAGTTCAAGAAGCGATTGGCTCCAGAGATTTCGCAAAGATAAAAAAATACGCCAAGGGGTACGAGTTGATCGCGATTGACGAGGCGCAAAAAATAAAAAATGTGGGGTGGGGATTAAAAATAATGGTTGATGAAATTCCCGGAATAAAAATTATAGCCACCGGGTCTTCTTCTTTTGAATTAGCGGGTCAAATCGGCGAACCTCTTACTGGAAGGAAAATTAACCTTACTCTTTACCCCGTTTCGCAAATGGAATTAAAAAATCTTTATAATAACTACGAACTGGAAAGCCGTTTGGAAGAATTTATGGTGTACGGCAGTTATCCGGAAGTTGTAGCGAATGAGGATGTTGATGAAAAAAGAAGAATTCTAAACGAAATTGTCGGGTCTTATCTTTTAAAAGATGTGTTGGAGATGGAAAAAGTTAAGGGATCAAAGATTCTTTTGGATCTCTTGCGCCTTTTGGCGTTTCAGATAGGCAATGAAGTTTCTTTGTCGGAATTGGGTAGACAGCTCGGGTTGGATTATAAAACAGTGGCGCGCTATCTGGATTTGTTTGAAAAATCTTTTATTGTTTATAATTTGCGCGGATTCAGTAGAAACCTACGCAAAGAAATCACCAAGAAAAGCAAATATTATTTTCTGGACAATGGCGTAAGAAACGCAATAATAGCCAATTTCAATCCGCTTAATCTTAGGGATGATGTCGGTAAATTGTGGGAAAACTTTATTTTTACGGAAATGATAAAAAGCGGTTCTTACAAAAACAGATACGCCAACCGATACTTTTGGCGCACATGGGATCAAAAAGAAATTGATTATATTGAAGAAAGAGAAGGGAAACTGTTCGCTTACGAGTTTAAGTGGAAAGATAAAGTCAAACCGCCGAAAGAATTTTTGGAAACTTATTCTAATGCCGAATTTAAAACGATAAACAAAGAAAATTATTTAGATTTTATATTGTAAGATTAATGTTAAGTTGTTAAATGAACGCCATTGCAATCAAAATGAAAAATAACAATTTAAAATTTCAAAACTTCGGATTTTTATTTGCCTTTTTTATTTTTTTTCACTTTTCATTTTTAATTTAAAATCCGCCTCCGCCGACATCGCCGTCAGATTGGTCAGTAATTGGAAGTTGGACGAAAGTGGCGCCAAGGTGTCGAAAGTGTTATAATTTGAATATGATAATCAGCGATTTTATTAAAAAAAGACCATATTTGATATGGTATGTAAAAAATTACGAGAAATTATCTGACGAATCAATTGTTGAACACACTTTAAACTATGGCGATTGGAAAGATGTCCAAGAGCTGTTTTCTATTTTGGGCATAAAAAAAACAGCCAAAATTTTCCGCGAGAAATCTAAGCCGTCAAAAATGGGCAGGCAGAATTACGATCCAAAAATAATAAATTATTTTAATTTATATTTCAATAAGTATGCATAAAGAGATTTTAACTAAAAATCAAGCGGATTTACTTTTTATTCCAAAAATGTTTTCTAAAAATTTTGGTTTAGTTGGAGGTACGGCTATTGCGCTTTACATTGGTCATCGGGAATCGCTTGATTTTGATCTTTTTTCGCTAAAAGAATTTGACAACGACGTCATTAGAAGAAAAATATCAAAAATAAAAAAAATAGATTATGTCGTTCGTGACGAAGAAGGACAATTCACATTATTGATAGATAAAATTAGATTTACTTTTTTTCATTACCCCTATAAATTAAATTTTTCAAAAAAGATGGGGGATATTATAAAAATGCCCGATC
>JBBTRL010000057.1:0-38591 GCA_038065195.1 Patescibacteria group bacterium | reverse complement strand
CTATCGGCGAGTCCGCCGGTTTTTCTGACTATCGGCACGGCGCCATAACGCATAGCCTCCATTTGCGTCAATCCGCATGGCTCAAATTTTGACGGTATCAAAATAGAATCCGCGCCGGCAAGTATAAAACGCGGCAATGTCTCGTCGTAAGTAAAATGACCGGCTACCCTTTTTGGATACTTATTTGCCAAATCTTGAAAAAAAGATGTAAAATTGGCATCTCCGGAACCCAATACGATGAGTTGAAAATCAAAGCCGGTTAATAAAGATTCGGCTATATCAAAAAAAAGTCCAAGACCCTTTTGATCGGTTAAGCGAGAGACGATACCGAAAAGCGGAACATCTTCTTTTTCTTCCAAATTAAATTTATTTTGCAATACCACTTTGTTGCTTTTTCGCCGACCGATATTTTTAACACTGTAATTAATTTTAATATTAGAATCTTTTTCCGGATTATAGTCATCATTATTAATACCGTTCAATATTCCGAAAAGACGCGACCGGCGCTCTTTCAATAAATCATTAAGCAACTCGCCGTATTCCGGCATCGTTATTTCTTTGGCATAAGTAGATGAAACAGTGTTGATCGCATCCGCGTGCATAATTCCGCGCCGCATAAAATTCAATTTCAAAAGCCGCGGATTATCAAATTCCGGAATTTCTTCCTGTCCGGAATCAAAATCCATATCGCTTACAAAATGATGATCAAACATTCCTTGATACGCAAGATTATGTATGGAGAAAAGAGTGGCGATTTTTGAAAGCGCCGGATCGTCTCTATAAACCGTATGAATATAATTAGGAATTAAACCTGCCTGCCAATCGGAAGCGACTATAATATCCGGCTTCCAAACTGATTGCTTTATAAACTCCAAAGCTCCTTTTGAAAGAAGCGCCCAGCGCACCGCATCGTCAGCATAACCATAAGTATTTGCGCGCTTTTCATAATATTCTTGATTTTCCAAAAAATAGGCCTCGGTTTTACCCTTTTCATTATCATACCGCAAAACATTGCAAACAAATAAACCGGCTTGATCCATAGAAACAGGAACAACCGTTAATTGCCGCAAGTCCGACTTAAAAATAAATTTCTCAGTATCCATTGAAGCGTATTTGGGAATCATTATTCTCGCATCGTGACCCAAATCACGCAACGCTTTTGGCAAGGAATACATAATTTCACCAAGACCGCCCACTTTCATAAATGGCCTGGCCTCCGAAGCGACAAAAAGAATTTTCAGTTTTCCACTTTTTGAAAAATATGTCATACCCGATATTACAAAATTATTGATTAAAAAATTATAACATCTCCATTATAGTATAAATACCGGCAATAATAAACATCACCGCTAAAATGCAAGCTAACCATTTGGGAAATTGAAAAGAAAAAAGCGGCGTCATTTCACCATTTTTCTTGGCTCTATAAAAAAGCAAAATTATAATCACATAAGCGTAAACGCCAAGCGCTCCGCCCAAAAAACCCATCACTTCAATAAAACCGGCGATCTTAAATAAAAACACGGCAAGAGGAGGAAACAAAGTCAAAACAACGCTCATTAAATTCGGCAATCGGTAATCATCCGTAAAATTTCTTTTCAAATCATTGCCAATCGCGATAAAAGAAGTGAACAACGCTAAAAATCCGATTAACGCCGCGATTTTTACTAATCCATTTCCAAAAACGCCTTGCAATCCCGTCAAAGCTTCTTCGCTTGTACCAGCGCCGGTAATTCCCAATACCGCGACGGCAAATACTGCATAAACAATCATCGGAATAAAAGTTCCCCAGAAAGCGATTTTCCCGAAATGTATCCGCTCGCCTTTTTTGATTTCTTTATCCAAAATATTTTCAAGCGATGGAATCATAGAAAATCCGCCCATCGCGAATAAAATAACGCCGTAAGGCAAAAACCATTCATCCCAATTTATGGAACTAAAATTATCATAATTGGCGTAACCACCGAAAATCCCCTTAGCCAAAAACCAAAAAACTGCCGCCACCATCAAAACCGTACAAATCGCTTCTATTTTTCCGATATCTCTGAACGGCCGTATGATCATATAGCTTCCAAAAACAAAAAAAGCTATACCGGACCAAAAAACCGAATTTCCAAAAACCGGTCCAATCAAAATATTGATAAACTCACCGCCCACGATCGTATAAATCAAAAGCGAACCCGACGCGCCAACTATACCCAATAAAAAGGAAAAATGCTTCCACTTCTTACCCAAATAGATTTCCACATATCCGGGAAAACGATGGCTTTCCTTGGTACGTAATGTAATTTCAAGGTACATGGCATGAAGCAAAAAAGTAATCAAACCCAAAATCAAAATATAACCTAATGTAAGCCAAATTCCCGATTTCATCGCCACATACGGAATACCGAACATGCCAAGACCGATTATGGTTCCGGCAAGACTGCCGATTGCCAAAAAATAAGCGTACCACTTGCTCGCCGAACGACGCGACTCTCCAACCATTTGACTTTTTGACACAATTGCTTTAAACATAAATATAATAACAGTAATAAATTTTTTAAAAATAGGTTAAATTGCCAAAATTAGAGAAAGGGGAAATATTATGTTCTTTTTATTATTGTACAAGTTATTTTTCATGAACGCCACGATTATCAGCGTTATCAGTATGTATTTATATGGAAAAACCTGCCATCGCAGCAACTCATGGGCAAATTTAATGAAAGAAGCCCAAAAAGATAAATTTTCAAAAGAATCGTTATCGGGATTGCGATGGACTATCAACGCCTCGATAATTTCTTTATTCTTATTCGGAATAACGGTCGCCATACGCTTTATTTTTCTGGACAACTCCATAATCCAAAATGACCCCATTGTTATCGCTCCGATATTCGCTCTCTTTAATATATTCAATTTGATAAAATCTATTCCCGCAAAAAGAAGTTTAAAATAATATTTAAAAATCTTCCGATAATCCTTAACATTATGTTAAGGATTTCTTTTTTTTGAAACGCTTTATGAACTTATGCTTTTTCTACTTTTGGAGCACGAAACCCCGCACCAAAAGCCACCAATACATCATTAATACGCGAACTACACTTAAGGCTTTCTGGCGCAGAATAAAACTTCCGTAAAAACAATAAAAGGAAAAACCGCAACCGCATTAAAAATCCTTTTAGCGCGACGCGGCTCCAGACAAAATCGCCACAACCATTCCGCTCCCATTTTCCTTATTATTTTTGGCGCGCGCGGCAGTTTTCCGGAAATCATATCAATGGCGCCACCAACGCCGATTGCCAGTTTAACCGAAGGCAAAAGCGGCAAATTATCGCATATCCATTGTTCTTGGCGCGGCGCGCCGAACGCGACAAACAATATATCCGGCGCGAATTTCCTTATTTCCCCATTTAACTCTGCCAACATTTCCCTATTTTCCTTATTATTTTTTCCTGCCTGCCAGTAGGCAAGGTCTGTTTCCCCATTATTTTCCCTATTAAATTTTATCTTTAACAAAGAAATTCCCAATTCAACATAAGGAAAAAGTTTTTTTAAATTTTTCATTGCTTTTTCACGCGAATCTTTTTCCGCGCCGATAATCATCACACGCGAATTGCCACCGTTTTCTTCGCCGTATTCGCCGTATCCCGGATACGACGGTACCGCCGTATCCGGGATACGGCGCAGGAAACGGTGATTCAAATCCGCCAAAATGTCATAAACCAAATCAACGCCAACGATTCTTTCTCTCAATTTTTCGCCCAAAAACCGCGAAGCCAAAATAATTCCTATTCCGTCCGCCACTCGTAAATCCGCTTTGTTTAAAATATCGCGGTATTTTTCGTCTTTATACGCCCTTACCGCTATTTCCGGATTTATCGTCGCGATCCAATGCTGGCGACCATCGCACAAAAAATCGCCGATTTTTTGCAATGCCTGATTTTTTGTAAAATTATCAATATTAAGACCGCGAATGTTTGCCATATTAAATTTTGTCTACCGACAATTTCGGAATTTTCTGAAAAATCGCCAAATTATCTTCGTTTTTTAAAATGCGAATAAGTCCGTTTTTCTCCATTTCTTTCAATTTTGACTTGACACGCTCCCGAAATTCATTGCTACGCAAGTTCCAAAACGGACAAATTCGCACCTCTCCATTATCTTTAACGACGCGCAATGATTCATCAAAAAAATCATCAATTTCTTTAACGCTTCTAGCATACAAGGGCATAGAATATTCGCTAATCACCATATCAAAAGCGCTGTCACAAAAAGGAATTTTATCGGCATATCCCCCGATTATTTTATCTTTTAAATCCGGATTGTTATGGGATTGGACGAATTTTTCAAGCAATTCGTCGTCTTTCTTATGGACCGACTTCTTTTCCGGTGAAGAATAAAAAGGATCCAAGGAGTAAACCTTCGCATCAATCCCAGAATCACTCACGCCCTTAGCGAATTGCATCACTCCGGCGCCGATATCCAAAATCGTTTTCCCCTCTATCCGTTTCGATGTTAAATTCAAATCATCGAAATATTTATCAATACTCCTACTGTGAGTTGTCGGTATTTCCAGCCAGTTTTGAAAAATTTCTTTTTTTTCCATAATTCAATGATAACATAAAATTCCCAATAAAAAAATCCCGTAATTTTTTGTCCGCTTGGGCGGAAATTACGAGATTAAAATTTGATTCATAGAAAGTTATGGATGGAGTGCTAATATAATACCCCAAAAAACTAAAAAAAACCAAATCGTAGTTATTATAGAATACATATAGTCATTAGTGGTCACGAACTTACCGATTGCAAATATTCCGATAACCAACATAACTAAACCCACAACGCTAACAATTAAACACACATCATTTTCTTTATTTATTAATGCATCTTTCTTATTCGCATCAATCGCTAGAACAACCTGCGATTCCTGTCGCGCTGGCTCAAAAACCATCGGCGCCATCTCAAAAATAAAATTCATCGCGAAAAACGCAAGCAGTCCAATCAAAATGCTTTTCATTTTCTTTCTCTTTTCTTTTCTTTATAAAAACTTTTCAAAAAACTGTTAATGGATATGTTATAATAAAAACATGAAAATCCTTGAAGTTATTCCTATAACAAAAATATCATTATTCAAATATTAACATACTTTACAAATAAAATCAATGTTTTCTGGGCGATAAATATGTGCTAATATACCTTTATGAATATATTAGAGATACAAAAAAAAATATTACCAATTCTTAAAGAATACGGCGTTAAACGCGCTGCGATTTTTGGTTCTGTTTCGCGCGGAGACAATAAGCCCGAAAGCGATATTGACATTATGATTTCTCTCGGAAAACCAATCGGTATGTTTGCATACATGAGTTTAATACGAGAAATGGAAAATAAATTAGGCAGAAAAGTTGATCTGGTTACCGAAAACAGCATTAATAAATTCGTCAGGCCATATATACAGCCTGATTTAAAAATAATATATGAAAGATGATAATGTCTACATTAAACAAATTTTAGACGCGGTTAGAAAAATACAATCGTTCACCCTTAATATGAACAGCGCGAATTTTAACGCCGACGAGAAAACGCAAAGCGCGATCATAATGCAGCTTATGCTTATCGGAGAAGTTTCAAAAAAGATTTCCGCTCAAACAAAAAATTCCATAAATTTGCCATGGAAAGATATCGCCGGATTCAGAGATAAAGCTGTCCATGATTATTTTGAAGTTGATTTGGATATAGTATGGAATACGATAATTACCGATATTCCTTTTCTTAAATCAGAATTAGAAAAACATTTTTAGAAACATGATTAATTTATGAAATTAAAAAGGAGATAAAAAAACTTCGCCCTGCAAGCGAGTTTTTTTTATAAACAATACAAATTCGTATATTAGAGTAAATTCGTATATTCGCGATTACTCCCAATAAAAAAATCCCGTAATTTTTATCTCCTTGCGGAATTAAAGGTTAAAAATTTCCTGAAATTAACATGATTAAGTTATAAAATTAACATGATTAAGTTATAAATAAAAAAAATAATGCATATTATTTCCAGTACGGCATACATAAAAAAACCCATATCAACGATTTAACTTTAAGCACCCTTCCACTTTCAATCGATATCATAATTGCAAAAAACAAAACTGCTACCATACTTAATATAGTTTGTATAAACATATCATTCTCCTTTTTTCTTTTTTAAAAAAACTATTAACGGATATGCTATAATAAAGTTATGCGAATTATTGAAACAATTACTCTAACCAAAATTCCATTACCCAACACCCAAATACTAACATACTTCACAAATAAAGTCAGCATAAAACAAGGCAGTTTGGTAATGGCGCCGCTGGGCAAAAGAAAAACTCCGGCTATTGTAATAAACAGTCGCTTGCTTGAAGACGAAAAAATGAGTATAAGAAAAGCCGACTTTCAATTATCCCCTATCAAAGAAATTTTAAGCGCCAAACCAGTTATATCACCGAAACAATTGGAATTGGCGTTTTGGATACATAATTATTACTACGAATCATTGGGATTAATACTAAAATCTATGTTGCCTCACAACATAGATTCAAATTACAAATTACAAATTACAAATTACAAAAAAATCTCAATTTCAAAATTCCAAATACTCTCCCTGCGGGAGATGTCCCGAAGGGACACAAACTTACTGCAATCTGATATAAAAAATGGCATTCATTATTTTCAAAAAGAAATTGAAAAAACTCTTGAAAAAAAAAGGCAAATCCTTATCCTCGCGCCGGAAATAAATATCTTAGATTATCTGCAGAAAGAACTCACTCCGCTCATATCCCCTATTGCCAAAAGAGAAACCGCAACGATTACTTCAAGGGTATCTCCAAAACAATTCCAAGAAATTTGGAAAAAAACCGCGCAAGGAAAAATAAAAATAATCTTTGGCGCGCGCAAAGCGCTATTTTTACCTTTCCGCGATTTAGGACTTATTATTCTTACCGAAGAGCATAATCCGCACTATAAATCTTGGGATCAACACCCGAAATATCATGCGAGGGAAACCGCGAAAAAACTGGCGGAACTGCATAACGCTAAAATGATAATGCAAAGCGAAACGCCAAGTATAGAAAACAATTTTTCTTCCCACCTGTCGGCAGGCATGGCCCACGGAAGATCTACCGAAGGTAGACAATTTTTTTCCTTTCAAAATGGTTTCAAGTTCCAAGTTCCAAATTCCAAAATCATTGATATGCGCGAAGAAATGAAAGCGAAAAATTATTCCATTTTCAGCCGTGAACTTTTGGAAGAACTGAAAAAATATGTTGGAAAAAAAGTCTCCCCGCGGGAAATCTCCCGCGGACAATGCCTACCGACGGGCAAGGATAAAAAAATCATTCTTTTCATCAACCGTCGTGGTGAAGCAAGCGCGATATTGTGTCGCGACTGCGGACATATAATAAAATGTAAAAATTGCGAAACGCCTATGGTACTACATTCATTGCCGCGCCCCGTCCACGGCAGTCTCGTTCGCGTCACGCCCCGTCCGTCTGTAGACGGACGGGGCGTGACGGATAACACTACCATAAATAAAAAACAGCAATCGCTCTTATGCCACTGCTGTGGCTACAAAAAAAACGCGCCCGATTTCTGCCCCAACTGCCACGGACACAGAATAAAATTTTTGGGGGGCGGAACGGAAAAAGTGGAAGAAGAGTTGCAAAAAATCTTTCCCGAACAAAAAATATTGCGGCTAGATAGCGATACGGCTAAAACAGAAAAAATGAAAAAAGATATAATCAAAAATTTCAATGAAAATAACGGCATTCTGATAGGCACACAACTAATGACATCGTCTGATATATCCGAAACTGATTTTTTGGGAATAATAAATTCCGACTCCATGCTCAATATGCCGGATTTTCGCAGCGGCGAAAGAACTTTCCAGATAATAATTTCTCTATTGCAAAAAGTAAAAAATGACGGAAAAATACTTTACCAAACATATTCGCCAGATCACTATGCGATAAAATACGCGCTTCAAAACGATTATAAAAATTTTTATAAAGAAGAACTGAAATTAAGAAAATTATTCAATTATCCCCCGTTTTCGCAAATCATAAAATTAACTTTTTCGCATAAAAATAAACAAATCGCGGAACAAGAAGCAAAACGATTATATGAAAAACTTACAATTTATGGTTCGCAATCACCGAAAACCGATGAACAAAAAACCACTGCAACGAACACGCAACATACTTATAAATCCGAGAATGTTGGTATATTGTCTACAATCGGACCGGCACCCGCGTTTATACCCAAAAAAAGGGGAGGGTATAATTGGCACATTATTATAAAAATTCCGCCAGAAAATCAAGAATCAAAAAATAAAATACTGCGGCTCATTCCGTCAAACTGGGAAATTGATGTTGATCCGGAAAGTTTATTATAAAATTCTTCTCGTTTTCATTTACTAAATATTAATTTACCGTTAAGATTACTAATATAATCAATAAATCAATGAACGAAAAAAAAATATTAAAAATAGAAACTGGCGCTGAAAATCCGATTCTACGCAAAAAATGCGAAAACATCAAAAAAATAACTCCCGAGATAAAAGAACTGATTCAAGAAATGATAAAAACTTCCACTAAAGAAGGAATCGGTCTTGCCGCCAATCAAGTCGGAAAATCTCTGCGGCTTTTTGTCGTAACTATGCCGATAGAAAAAGAATATTATATCAATGTTTTTATCAATCCGGAAATCATTAAAACCGCCGGAAAACAAATAATTAAAGAAGAGTGGTGTTTAAGTTTACCGGGTTTTGCCGCCAATGTAAAAAGATTTGAAAATCTAACCCTAAAATACCTTGACGAAAACGGACAAGAAAAAACCTTTGAAGCATCGGACTTTTTAGCAAGAATCATCCAGCATGAAATGGACCATTTAAACGGTATCTTAATTATAGACAAAATAAAATAACAATGACCGTCCAAAAATCAACAAAAAATAAAATAATATTTTTCGGCACTTCCGATTTCGCCGTTCCCGTTTTGAAAACGCTAATTAAAAATCAATACGAAATTATCGCCGTTGTCACTCAACCGGATCGCGAAGCCGGCCGAGGATACGAAAAAAATACTTCTCCAATCAAAGAAATGGCTTTAAAATATGGACTAAAAATACTCCAGCCAGAAAGAGTGAAAGATGCGGAATTTATTAAAATCTTAAAAGAAATGTCGCCGGAACTGAATATCGTCTGCTCTTACGGAAAAATTATTCCGGAAGAAATTATTGAAATACCGAAACACAAAACCATCAACATCCATCCGTCTTTATTACCGAAATATCGCGGCTCCTCCCCTATCCAAACGGCTATTTTGAATGGCGACAAAGAAACCGGCATAACCATAATGCTAATGGACAAAGAAATGGATCACGGGCCGATAATTAAAAACATAAAACTTAAAATTAAAAATTACGAAACGATTATTTGCCAAGAATTATTGGAATACTTGGCCGAAAAAAGCGCCGATCTTCTTATAAAAACCTTGCCAGATTGGCTTGCGGAGAAAATAACTCCGCGCGAGCAAAATCACAACGAAGCGAGCTTTACAAAAATATTTATAAAAGAAAATGGAAAAATATACTGGAACAAAACTTCCGACGAAATAGATCGCCAAGTACGCGCCTTGAACCCGTGGCCCGGAACATTTTGTTTTTGGCATAACCACGAAACGGAAACCACAACGCGCCTTAAAATCATAAAAACCGAGCTGCCCTACATTACATCTTCGGATATGATTGATATAATGCCTAATAAAAAAGAAGGAACCGTTTTTAAAACCCTGTCGAGTTTAATGGCTATTGCAACGCTAAACGACCATATTATAATCAAAGAAATTCAACCGGAAGGAAAAAAAATAATGACGGGAAAAGATTTTCTAAACGGTTATCCGGAAATAATCGGCAAAATATTAACATAAAAAGCCACCGAAATTACCCGATGGCTTGTTTTTTTTTAACGCACTAAATCTTTCTTTATTTTTTCAAATTCTTTTATTGACTCCAGCTCCCTGAACTTCCAACGCTTTGCCCACCCCATTTTATGAGGCTTGCACAAAGCGCAAGACTTTTTTTTATTCTTATAAATTTTACGCACCCGCTATCCTCCTTTAATTTTAATTCTCGCATCCACGGCTATAATTTTATCCGTGAACGCTTTTATTGGATTAATATCAATTTCCGCTATTTGAGGAAAGTCGGAAACGAGTTGTGAAATTCGCAACAACGCGTCCCGCAACATATTAAAATCAACCGGCTTTTCCCCGCGGACGCCTTTCAAAATCTTATAAAATTTCACGGATTCTACGAGACCGTTCGCCTCTTCCACTGATAATGGCGCTAATGCAAAATTAATATCTCTTCTTGCTTCCGTATAAATTCCGCCCTCGCCAAAAGCGATAAGATGCCCAATGCCTTTCTCGTATTTTACGCCGATTAAAATTTCTTTTCCGTCACTTATGAATTCCTGAATCAACACGCCCTTAATTTGAGCATCCGGATTATATTTTTTAGCGTTTTTTATAACTTCGTCAAAGACATTGATTGGTTCAATATCCTTGGAAAGCATAGCCGCTTTCTTTACGCATCCCGCATCGCTTTTATGAAGAATATCGGGAGAATCAATTTTTAAATATACTTCGCGTATTCCACTCCCTTCAAAATCCGCAAAATAATTCTCAGCTTCATTTTTATTAATCGCCAATACGGTTTTCGGAAACTTGAACCCGTATGCCTCAAGCACTTTCCGCGCGTCTTCTTGAGATAAAAATTCGCTTTTGCATCCTTGAATAATTTTCTCCGCTTCTTCTCTGTGTATTCCTGAAAATTCATACGAGTCAAATGTTGCATTTTTCAACCCACCGCCATATTCACACATTTTTCCTATTATTTTTACTACTTCTTCGGGGTATAAAAATATCGGCAATCCCGCCCTACTGTATCGTTCACGCAAATCATGGTCAACATCTGTCATAGTAACGACAAACATCGGTTTATCCGGATTTACGCGACGCGTAATAACTAACGAATGAGCGATATCTTGCAAAACCCCTTCAAAAGACGGCTTCGGCATTGTCACCAAAACAATGTCATTATCATCGGCGTTAAAAAGCAGTTCAACAACCTCCTGAAACATCTGTCCCGATCCTCCGCCGATTATATCAACCGGATTATCAACAGCGCACCATGCGCTGAACTTATTAAGAATCTGATGCAATTTTTCTTTTGTTTCGTCGGATAATTGAGCTAAAGTCAGCCCATATTTTTCAAAATAATCCGCCGCGACGACCGCCGGTCCTCCGGAATTCGTTACAATGGCTACTCTATTTCCCAAAGGAATGGAAATCTTTTCAAAAGAAGCCGCAAGAGTCAATAACTCATTTATACCATCAACTCTTATAATTCCCGCTTTTTTAAATAAAGCGTCAACCGCCGCATCAGAACTAGCCATAGCTCCGGTATGAGACAACGCGGCCTTTCTCCCAAAATCGCCTCTGCCGGACTTCAAAGATAAAATAGGAATATTTTTTTCCGCAAACCGCCGAGCAACTTTTAATAATCTGTCGGCATCAACGATACTTTCCTGATATAAAGCGACAACTTTAATCCCCTTTAGAAACTCCTCGTTATTCATCATCATTTCCATAATATCAACTTCGTTAACATCCGCTTTATTGCCAATTCCGCATATAAGACTGCATCCTATTCCAAGATCCTTGGCAAAATCAACCATCGCGGCTGTAATTCCGCCACTTTGACTTAAAATAACCACGCCCCCTTTTTGCACATTTGCCACGGACATCATAAAGTGCAAATCCATAAAGGGACTAATAAAACCGGGGCAATTGGGACCCACGAGATTCATCTCGTATTTTTTTATTATTTCCAAAAGTTTTTTTTCCCGTTCAATCCCTTCGCCACCGACTTCTTTAAATCCGGCGGAAATCATAACAATATTTTTTATGCCTTTTTGACCGCACTCTTCAATGGTTTTTAATACCGCGACGGCTGGAATGACAACAAACGCGACATCCGGCGTTTCCGGAAAATCCAAAACACTTTTATAGCATTTTAGATTAAAAATCGTATCCTGTTTCGGATTGACGAGATAAATATTCCCTTTATATCCGAATTCTATAGCGCGCGCTAACATAGCGCCTCCATGTTTTTTCATATCGCTGGTCGCGCCTATTACGACGATAGATTTCGGAAAAAACATTTCATACAAACCGTTTCTCATGATATTTTTCTCCTTACGATAAATTTTCAAATTTCAAAAAACCGTTTTAATAGAATACAATACTTTCCACTAAAAATCAAGTAAAAAATCCCGAACCAAAATTGGTTCGGGAAAAATTAAAATCTGAAATTTGCTTTCTACTTATTTTCCTCTTCGCCGCCTCTCCAAATAAAACGATTGAATAAAAAATAAAGCGTTGACCAGCCTAAAAATAGTATAATACCAATTGTCCGCGGCCATTTATGGCCGCAATTGAAAGGATCGCGTGTTATTTTTAATAACATTAAATTCTTAATGGTTATGGCTACATCACTCGGCGATGAATAAAAATTCACTCCGCAAAGACCGATTAAAGTTCCAAAAGACGCCGCGATCATCACTAATAAAAAAGCAAGAATAATCCCCTTTTTTCTATATAACGCCCAACTGTTTAGCGCAATACTTATCTGCGCGACGCAAATTGCTGCGCTCAAAAAAGAAATCCCCAAATAAGTCAAAAAACCCGCAGAAGTTAATGGTTCCAAGACGCTATCAATTCTAATAAGATGTTTCGGCAACTCCAGCGCCAAATATGAAGAATGCGGGAGCCAAAACGCAAACCACAAAAGACAAACCCAATCCCAAACACAATTTTGTTTTCGCCGGCTTAACCAAAAATTCAAAACCAACGCCCAAAACACGCCAAAACACGCTAAACCGATATTAAACCAAAAAAATGATTCCGAATGGCCGTAAAACGGGAAATTCATATTGCCCCCTTTCTGAAAATCAAATAATATTTTTAAATAACAATCAGTGGATAAAATAATACCATAAAAAACGCAACAATCAACAGTTTATAACAATACTACTTAATGGTATGATTAAAATATGAATAATATTGTCAATAAACAAAATCTGGCGAAATTGATTGATTTTACTTACTTAAAAGACAAAAATGATATTTCCGCCATTTTAAATTTTCTTGAAACGGCTAATCAATATGGATGTCGCGGAATATGTTCATGGCTTGATGTTTTTGATTTATGTAATTCATCCTCTGTTATGGCGAAAAAAATTTCGGATTTAAAAAAAAATGGGATTTTGCTTATTGGCGTTATTAATTTTCCGGACGGTAAGAACGGCGTTGATTTAATCAAACGCGAAGCGAAAATCGCGAAAAAATTGGGATTAGACGAAATTGATACAGTTTTAAACGCGGAAGCGTTAAATAAAGGCGATTACGAAAAAGTCAAAAAAGAAATTTTAGCCGTGAGCCAATTTTTCCCGAAAAAAACAAAATTAATTCTTGAAACGGGAATTCTTCAAGAAAATGATTTTTCAAAAGCCGTGGAAATCGCGAACGAAACGAATATCAGTTTCATTAAGACCTCCACCGGTTTTAATCATAATATTGATTTTGAAGAAAAAATCCGTCATATTGAAATATTGGCGGATATCATAAGAAAAAATAATTACGATTTAAAAATAAAAATGTCCGGCGGCTTGGAAAATTTGGAGCAATTGAAGCGCGGCCGTGAAGCCGGCGCCGACATCTTCGGCATTTCTTTTCAAAAAGCCATCAGTATAATAAATTCCATTTAATTCGCGACTAAATTACTAATAATTTAAATGTATGCTTATACTCGCAACAAGCATTTCCGGTTCCGGCCGGAAAGAATACTTAAAAGAATTTGAAAAATTCGCGGCGAAACACCGCAAAAAAGTTAAAATTTATTATGTCGGCGAAATGATTTTCACGCAGGCGGAAAAAGCCGGCATTAAAATTACCAAAGAAAATGTGCTTAATTCCAATCCCAATGTTTTACACGCTTTAAGGTCGGCTGCTTTCGAAAATATTTTCGCGAATTCGGAAAAAGACCAAAAAGAAAATGATCTCGTGATAATAAGTTTCCACAGTTTCTTTTACTGGAAAAAAATATTCAGCCGCGCTTTTGATAAACTCTCTTTGGGAAAAATAAAACCGGATATGTTTCTTACCTTCATCAACCGATCCGAAGACATAGAAAACGAATTAAATTCAAGAGTGCAATGGAAATCGGAAAAACTTTCCAATACGGAAATTCTTCTTTGGCAAAATGTGGAAGCCGAGGTAACCGCTTCCTGGGCCGATTTCGCGGAAAAGCCATTTTATGTTTTACCGGTCAAACAGTCAGTTTCAACTTTGTATAAATTGATTTTTTGCCCGCAAATTGAACCGATTTATGTAAGTATGCCGATGACTCACCTTAAGGATAAAAAAGACTTTGATAAAATCAAAAAATTTATAAAAAAACTTAATTTGTATTATACGGTTTTTGACCCAAGAACCATTGAAGTCGGACCGGCGCCGACCGACCAAGGAAAAGATATGACCGTTTATCACCAAACCGTTTGCCGTGATCTTTATTGGCTAATAAAACAAAGCAACAAAACAATCGCTTATTTTCCCTGCGTTGCTAATTCGCCGGGCGTCATCAATGAATTGCGCGAAGCGTACGAAACCAGTAAAGATGTGTGGCTGATTTATCCCGAAAAAGAAGGAAGCCCGTTTATTACTTATTTTTGCGGAAAACTTTTCAATTCGGAAAAAGATTTTTTCGCTTACTTAAAAAATCAGTTAAAACTCAAACCGCTGAAACTCAATTGATTTTCTACAAATTATTGTAAAATTATTATAAAAGTGCTATAAGATACTGTTAAGTTATTTGAAAAATAAATTTTACGGAGGAAAAAAATGAACATTAATTTTGCGTTGATTGTTTTCGCGATCGGCTTGGCGGTTTTCTTCTATAATGCCGCAAAAAAAATTTCCATCATATGGAAAGCTAAACCGGAAAACAGGTTTGACAAACTATTTACGCGATTTAAGGGGCTTTTAATATTTGGCTTCGGACAAAAACGAGTATTTCGCAATCGACTGGCTGGCATTATGCACGCGGCGCTTTTTTGGGGATTTCTTTTGTTGTTTCTTGTTAATGTAAATTTCGCGAGTGAAATTTTATTTAACTATTCGTTGATGCATTTTTTAGGAAAAGCGGGGAATGATTATCTTAAACTATGCCAGGTCACAAGCATTATTGTCCTGTTATCGGTATTTTACTTTATTTATCGGCGTATTATTACGAAACCGAAGGAATTAACGCTTGATTGGGACGGTTTAATTTGCCTCTTCTTTATTATCGGGCTTAAAGCCAGCGACTTGTACGCGAATACTTTCATAACAAGCCAAAATAAAATTTACGCGGAATACGGACATTTGCTGATTCTGTTAATATTTTTAAATTATATGCCGTTCTCCAAATATCTGCATATATTTCTATCTTTGCCGAATATTTTTTTCCGATCGCTTAAATCTTTCGGTTGCCTGCCATACTTTAATATTGAAGATGAAGAAAATTTAACGGCTGAAAATCAAAAAGATTTTTGTCTTACGCGATTTAGTTGGAAACAAACATTGGACACATTTGCCTGTATGCGATGCGGACGCTGTGACGCTAACTGCCCCGCGAACGCTTCCGATAAATCATTATCGCCAAAAACAATAATTCAAAATCTGCACAAACAATTAGCGCGAAAAAAAGAAAACCAAAACATTGTTTCGTCGACAGACCTGTGGGCCTGCACCACTTGCGGCTCCTGCCAGCAAAACTGCCCGATATTCATTGAACATTTGCCAAAAATTATTGAATTGCGAAGATTTCAATCAATGATTTCCGGCGATTTGCCGCCGGAAACGCAATCGGCGCTGGAAAATGTCATTTCCGCCGAAGACCAAATAAAATTCGGCAATCCTTATGGAACGCAAAAAGAACAAAAAGAAAACTGGACGAAAACTTTTTCTTTCCCGTTGCCGAAAATATACGAGAACCAAAAATTTGATATTCTTTTGTGGGTCGGTTGTGGCGGCGCTTCGGACGGCCGTTTACAAAAAATTCCCCAAAATCTTTCCAGAATACTATATAATTCCGGCGTAAAATTCGGAATTTTAGGCAAAGAAGAAATTTGTTGCGGAGAATGGATACGAAAACTCGGACTTGAACATCTATTCCAAACAATCGCCAAGAAAAATATCGCGACATTCAAACAATACGGCGTAAAAGAAATTATCTCGTTTTGCCCGCATTGCTATAACTCTCTCAAAAATGAATATACGGAATTCGGCGGAGATTTCAAGGTTTGGCATCATACGGAATTTCTGGCAAATTTGATGCAACGAAAAAAATTAAACATCGGAAAAACAAAAGACTTTTCATTAAAAAATATTGTGTATCACGATCCGTGTTATCTTGGACGATACAATAATATTTATGAAGAGCCGCGATCGCTTATAGACAGAAAAATTTACACGAACATTAAAGAAATAAAGCAATCCCGCGAAGATTCTTTTTGTTGCGGCGGAGGCGGAGGCAGAGCGTTTATGGAAGAAAATGAAGGACGAAAAATCAGCGATTTACGGTTGGAACAACTGCTTGAATCCGATCCGGATATTATCGCGACTGCCTGTCCGTTCTGCCATACAATGCTATCTGATTCATTGAAAAAGAAAAATCTGGAAAATACAAAAATCATGGATATTACAGAAATTTTAAATTTATAAATACAAAAATAAAATCCCTGAATCGAAATTCCGATACAGGGATTTTTTATTTTAAATTTCCTTCAGAAGAAGCGCCAGCACTTCTCCGCCGCCGATGCATACGGAAGCGATGCCTAATTTTTCATGACTCAACGCGTGGACCAGAGTCACGACGATTCTCGCGCCGGACGCGCCAATCGGGTGCCCTAATGCCAGGGCTCCGCCACGAACATTAATGTTTACCGTTGAAACATTGAAAATTCTTTGGAAGATCAACGGCACCATCGCAAAGGCCTCGTTAATTTCAAAAAGTTCAATATTTTTCGATATCAACTTATTCTGTTCAAGCAATTGACTTATGGCTCTGGACGGCGCGATTGGAAAATCTTCCGGCAATCCGCCATATTCAATTATATCAATTATTTCCGCTATTGGCGTTATTTCAAACTCTTCAACCATTTCTTTCGACGCGATCATTAAAGCCGCGGCGCCATCGCTTAATTTAGAAGCGTTGGCGGCAGTTACACTGCCTCCCTCAAAAATAGGTTTTAGTTCGGGTATTTTTTCCGGCTTAAATTGTTTTATACCCTCATCTTCTGAAAAACCATCAATCGCGACAATTTCATCTTTAAATAAATTATTTTTTGTTGCGTAAATTGCCCGTCCATTACTTAATCTTGCATATCCATCTTGATCATACCGTGTTATTCCAAATCTTTGGGCGCATTCATCGGTAATTTTAATCATATTTTTACCGCTGTAAGCATCTACTAAGCCGTCGCGAATCATAGAATCAACGAATGTAATATTCGCATCATCATAATATGCTTCGCCTTTTATGAATTTATCATCAAAATCGCTTTCTAAAAAATCCCCCGTTGATTTAATGAATACATCTTTTTTATTCTTGGTCCAATGTCTTGCCGAAAGATACGGCGCGTTACTCATACTTTCCATACCGCCGACAAACGCCAAATCAATCCTACCGGATTTTATGGCATCGTAAGCGCAGATTACCGCTTGCATTCCGGAACCGCAAACTTTATTTATCGTCACGCACGGCGATTCCCACGCAAAACCCGCTTTATGCGCCGCTTGCCGCGCCGGATTTTGTCCCAAGCCGGCCGACAAAACATTTCCCATAAAAACATTACTAAATGTAAAATAACAACTTTCCAAATCTATTTTGGATTTTTGAATAACGCCGCGAAGCGCCGCGGCGCCCAAATCAATTGCGGAATAATCTTTTAACATCCCGCCGAAATTTCCAATTGGTGTCCGGCAAGCGGACACGATAAATACCTTTCTTTCTTTTCGTCTAAACATTTTTATTTTTCCCCTTTCAAATTCTTTAACGCTTTTGTCAGAAGCGGAATGATTTCAAACAAATCACCAACAATTCCTACGTCAGCTATTTTGAATATTGACGCTTCATTGTCGCTGTTTATCGCGACAATGAATTTCGCCCGTGTTATTCCCGCCAAATGTTGAGACGCGCCGGAAATGCCGCAAGCGATATAAAGTTGCGGCGATACGGTTTTTCCGGTTAAACCAACTTGATCGTCAGAAACGCGCAATTTAAGATCAACCGCGCCGCGAGAAGCGCCTACGGCTCCATTTAAAACATCGGCTAACGCTTCAAGGATTTTAAAATTTTCCGCGCTTTTAACTCCCCGACCGCCGGACACAATAATTTTTGCTTCCAATAAAGAAACTTGACCGGAAGATCTATTGATAAATTCCTTTCTGACAATCCGACTGGTTAAATCCGCGGGGATGTCTATTCGCGTCATTTCCGCATCTTTTTCCACGATTTTCGACTGAAAAATTCCCTGCTGCAATGTCGCAACTTGAAATTGCGAACACTTGCTCTTCAATATCGCAAAAACTTTTCCCGCCAAAACTAATCGCTTTGCTTTCAAAAAATCGTTTTCAATGTCAACATCAACGCAATCCTGAAAACAACAACTTAAAAATTTTGCGGAAATTTGCGAAGCAAGCTCCCGACCAATTTTGGAAGAACCGAAAAAAATAATTTGCGGTTTTAATTTTTCAATTTCTCCGCAAATAATTTTCCCGTATATCTCACTATTATAATCCGCAAACTTATCACTCTCAGCAAGTAAAAATTCATCAACTCCGAACCGCGCCAAAGAATCAATCGGAGTTGAAAAATTATTAAAATCATTTCCCAAAACCAACCCTACTACTTTTTTACCATACTTATCGGCAAGTTCACGCGCTTTACCCAAAACCTCAATGCTTAATTTGGTTATGACGCCGGATTTAATTTCAGTAAAAACTAAAATTTTTTCCATTTCTATCCTCCCGGAATTCCCTGTTTTTTAAGAATAATAACTAGCTCATTAACCTGCTCTTCGGGACTTCCTTTTATTATTAATCCGCTTTTTCTTTCCGGCAAAAACTCCAAACTTATAATCTCAGAAGTTGAACTAATATTTTGCGAAAGATTTTCAATTATTAATGGTTTTTTCTTAGCTTGCAGTATTTCAGGAAGGCGCAGAAGTCCTAATTCATTGATGCCTTTCTGGCAAGTGAAAACCGCCGGAAGTAAACATTCAACCGTTTCTTCTCCGCCATCCATCTGTCGTATAACAACAGCCTTTTCTTGACCAATCTCCAGTTTGATAATTTCCGGAACGCATGGAATGTCTAAAATTTTCGCAATCTGAACGCCGCAACTGCCACTATTTGTATCAACAGATTTGCTTCCAAAAAGAATTATGTCAAAGGGCAATGTTTTTATTTTTTCCGCCAAAACAACGGATACAACGGTTGAATCAAAATTATAAGTCGTATCGGTTTTAATATGAATCGCCTCGTCCGCTCCGCGCGCAAGACACCTCAACAATGCTTGTTTTGCGCGTTCCGGCCCCAAAGTCAACGCCGTAATTTTTCCGCCCATTTTTTCTTTAATGTTAACCGCTTCCTTAACCGCGTGCTCATCCAAAGGATTGAGCACGAAATCAGAACCCTCATCTATAATTTTTTCAGCAATTTTTACTGACTTCTCAATGTCCGGCGCCTGTTTTACGCAAACAATAATATTCATAAATTCTCCCCATATTCCAATATTTTTTCCGCCAATTTCTGAATACCAGAACAATTTTTATTAACCATGCTCGTATTGATGATAAATGGCCGCGATTTTGATTTACCGCTGAAACTTACCCTATTGTCTATCATTTCATTCAAAAACTTTTCCAACGGCAAAGCCGGCATAATATCTGTTTTATTTATCACATAAAAATCGACAATCTGCATAATACCCGATTTATAAACCTGATCTTCGCCAATATCCGGAGTCAAAATTAAACCAGTCATATCCGCAATCGTCCGCACCTCCGCCTGATCTTGTCCAATGCCGATTGTTTCCACAATAACAATATCATAACCGGCTATTTTCATCGCATTCACCGCTAACCCGGTCGTATCGGCAATCCCGCCATATCCGCCCCTGGTCGCCATACTATAAATATGAACATTTTCGTCAAAAAGATGGCGCCACATTTGTGTCCTGTCTCTTCCAAGCAACGCTCCGCCGGAAATACAATCGCTGGGATCGACCGCGATAACGCCAACTCTTTTATTTAAATTTCTAAATTGGGTAATAAGATGACCTATCAGAGTACTTTTGCCGACACCCTGATGGCCCGTAATGCCAATCGTTAAAACATCTTCACGCAACAAATTTTTGACAAAACCGGACGCTTCCTCGGAATTATTAACAAGTTCGGAAATAAAAAGACCAAGATTATTTTTGCTTTTATTTTCTAACATTAACTTTGGATCAATATTTCTTCCGGAATTTTTTCTAAAAAAATCTCCGATACTGTTCAGATTCGCTTCCGGCGTTCCGGAAACAAAAACACGCCGCACGCCGAATTCCTTCTCAAGAATAAATACATCTTGTTCGGGAACAATCCCTCCGACAACCAATCCTATATCAAGAGCATTATTGTTTTTCAAGTAACCAAAAATTTCTTTTACATATTCCAAATGAGCGGCGCTATGAACGCTTAATCCGATAAAATCAACGCCTTCCTGAATCGCTATTTCGGCAATATCGCGCATCTGTTGGTAAAGACCAAAATAAAAAACTTCATAACCATTTTCAATTAAAAAATCCTTTATAACATTTATCCCTTGGTCATGACCGTCAAGACCCGCCTTGGCAAGAATAATTCTTTTTTTCCTTTCCATCGCTTATCTCCCTTAAATTTTCTCTTCGTATCTTCCGAATACTTTTTCAAGCGCAAGACAAATCTCACCTATCGTCGCGTAATTTTTTACCGCTTCAATAATCGAAAACATAAGATTTCCTTTTGAAACCGCAACGCAACTTATATATTCAAGGCATTGCTTAACTTTGAAATTATCGCGCTTTTGCTTGACTTCATTGAGCCGTTTAACTTGTTTCATTCTAATTTCCGGATCAATCTTTAAAACCGGAATAATCTGCTTTTCTTTTGCCGGAAATTTATTCACGCCGATAATAATTTTTTCTCCAGTTGCTATTTTTTTGCAACGCTCAAGAGCGGAACGCCTGATTTCTCTTTGAGGATAACCCTGTTCAATAGCTTTTAACATACCGCCCATCCCATCTATAATATCAATGTAATGCATCGCTATTTTTTCCAACTCATCGGTTAAATTTTCAATCCAGTATGCTCCGCCTAACGGATCAACTACTCCTGTTATATCCATTTCATAGGCAATAATTTGCTGTATCCGCAAAGCGATCTTCACGGCTTCCTCGGTAGGCAAGCACAATGTTTCGTCGTGTGAATTTGTATGCAACGACTGAGTGCCTCCCAAAATGGCGGATAACGCCTGTGATGTCGTGCGAACATCATTATTTTCCAATTCAGTTGCCTGCAAACTAAGACCGCTTGTCTGCGTATGAAAACGAAGCTGAAGCGATTTCTCATTTTTGGCGTGAAATCTTTCCTTCATAATTCGGGCCCACATACGTCGAGCGGCCCTGAATTTAGCAATCTCCCTAAAAAAATTCTCGCAAGAATCAAAAAAGAATGAAAAACGCGGCGCGAAATCATCAACCTTCAAACCGGCCCTTATAGCCCATTCAACATATTCAATGCCATCTCGCAAAGTAAAAGCCAACTCTTGAACCGCCGTTGAACCGGCTTCCCGAATATGATAACCGCTGATACTTATCGGATACCATTGAGAAACATTTTTACAACAAAATTCAACAATATTCGCAATAATCCGCATAGACGGCTCCGGCGGGAAAATCCATTCCTTTTGCGCGATATATTCTTTCAAAATGTCATTTTGAATCGTCCCGCGCAAATTCTTCCAATCCGTTCCTTTTTTTTCGGCAACAACCAAATACATTGCGAACAAAACAATGGCCGGCGCGTTAATCGTCATTGAAGTGGAAATCGGCGGATTCAAGTCAATTCCATCAAAAAGAATTTCCATATCCGCCAAAGTATCAATGGCAACGCCGCATAGACCGGTTTCTTTTCCGTAAACAAGATCATCGGAATCGCGACCCAAAAGCGTCGGCATATCAAAAGCCGTTGAAAGTCCGGTTTCACCGTGTTCCAATAAATACTTAAATCTTTTATTAGTATCATCGGCTGAACCGAAACCGGCAAATTGCCTCATTGTCCAAAGTTGTTTTTTATACATTTCCAAATGTATCCCGCGAGTATAAGGGTATTGCCCCGGATCGCCTAATTTCAACGAATAGTCAAATTCATCAATCGGTTTTTTGCAAAATGATTTTTCCTTATTATTTTTATTTCTTTCGTCCATTTCCGTATTTCTCCTTAATTTAATTATCAAAAAACTAAATCACTTGACCTTATTTTCTATCATAAACAATCGTTCTTGTCTATATTAAACACGAACCTAATCTATTGTAATTTTTATTTAATTATGGTAAAAAATAATATCGTATTTTAGTTTTTTGACATTTTATTTTAACAGGAGGAAATATGATTAGATACAGCTTTCCGGACGGCGCGCATTATCGTATTGAAGTTTCGGGAATTGAAAGCGCGGATATATTTTTGAAAACCGCTAAAGCGTTTAAAAAAGCGAGTGTTCCTTGGCATCGGGCAATCTGTTGCGTAAGAGGAGCCGGAACGCCAAGAAAAAATCCCATGATGGATAATAAAGTTTTATGCGGTTTTTATGAAGAAAAAGAACTGCGCGAATTCGCCAAAATCGGCGCGGATTTCGGAATTGAAGTCATTATGACGCCGTTTACGAGACCGACTTATCAGGATTCTGCCATTCAGGCAAAATCGCCGCAGGGAATAATTTCGGGAATGAGCTGGAGAGGACAAGAAGCGTTAAGGTGTTATTTTGACGATATAATATACCTTTATAGTTTAGGTTTTCGCGGATTCTTGGTCTGGCGCAAAAGCATGTTAAATAACCTGATGAAACGCGCTTGCTTAGACTATTTTCCAAAAGATATAGTTTTGAAACTTTCCGTTTTTGACGGAAACGCCAATCCGGCCGACGCCAATTTGGTGTTAAGTTTGATAAAAAATTCCTATCTTGAAGAAATGCCTATTTTCGGTGTGACAATGAATCCAGTAACCGATTTAACCGTAGAACAAATCGGTGAAATCCGCCACTGTTTTGATGATTTCCCGCTGGACATTCATTCAAGAATATTTGAAAGTTGGGGCGGAAATAATAGAATTAAAGAAGTATGCGAAATAGTCAAAGCGGCGTCTCCCGTTTATTTCAAAGACGAACCGGGTCCGGGATTAGAAATGTACAGACCCGACTATCCGGCGGAAAAACTTTTGGAATATAAATTAAGCGCGGTGGAAACGGCGCGGCAAATTATTGAAAATATAAACAAAGGCAATGAAAAATACGGCACTGATTTCAAAATTTCCGATTGGGCGCCAAAAGATTTATATTTGCCGAAAGTCGGATAAATAACGGAGGGAGTGATGAAAAAAACTGTTAATAATTTTTTTGAAATGAAAAATAAAAACGAACCGGTCGCGGCAGTTGTTTTGTACGAAAATTGGATGGCGCGACAAGCGGAAAAAGCCGATATTGATTGGATCTTAATTGGAGATTCGGTTAATATGGCGATTTATGGCGAAAAAAGCACAGCAATTAATTCGCCAACAATGAATTGTATGATTAAACACGCAAGAGCAGTCCGAATGGGCGCGCCCGAAACTTTTATTGTCGGCGATATGCCCGAAGGCGCTTACGGCGGAAAAAATGATGAAGATATCGTAGAAGGAATATTTAACGCGAAGCGCTTTATAGACGAAGCCGGTTGCGACGCCATAAAACTTGAAGGCGGAATTGAAATGCTTGATCAAATTAAAGCTATTGTAGACAATGATACGAAAGTAATGGCCCATATTGGTTTGATGCCACAAACCGCCGTATCAACTAAAATAATTTACGGAGAAACGGCCGAAGAAGCAATAACATTGCTTATAACCGCTAAGGCCCTGGAAAAAGCCGGTGTGTTCGCCGTATTATTGGAAAAAGTTACTGAAAATGCGGCCATGATAATAAGAAATGAATTAAATATTCCGGTTTTCAGCATTGGCGCCGGAAGATTGTGCGATGGACAACTTTTACTAAGTTGCGACATTCTTGGAAGCTTTGACCTTTTTAAAATAAAATTCGTTAAAAGATATTTAACTATGTATTATTTGGGAATATACTTGGATAACGCTTTTTGGAAAAATATAAAAGATATCGGGTTCGCCTATTTTGCCGGCGAAGCATTCAAAGAATATGTCAGCGATGTGAAACGATGCAAATTTCCCGAAGAAAAACATGTGTACGAAATGAAGTCGGGCGAATTTGAAAAATTGCAAAAAATGTTAGTGAAATAATATCGCAACAAAAGCGTTTCTGCATTAAGCAGAAACGCTTTTTTATTAAACACAAAAAGGTTTGACCCCGTTAGAAGTTTTTAAAAACAAAATTTCATACAGAATTAAATAAAATACAAATTTATTTGCAAACATACAGTATCTACAAATTCATTGAACTTCTAACGGGGTTTGACAATGCGATTGATTTGGGTTAATTTTTAGAATACGGAAAAAGTTTTTTGAAAAATCAATCCCGCCATTGACTAAATCAAGAGCGGGATAAATACGGAGGAAATATGAAAAAAAATGATTTTATCTGGGAACCGTATGGCGATTATCTCCACAAAAGCAATATCGCTCTATTTATGAAACGCTATGGGATAAAAACATACCAAGAACTTATAAAACGCTCTACCGATAACATTGAATGGTTTTGGAACGCCTGCGTTAATGATTTAAAAATTGAATGGTTTAAAAAATACCGCACGCTTTATGACAACACATGGGGAATGCCCTGGACGCACTGGTTTTTAGACGGAAAAATTAACATTGTCCACAACTGCCTTGACCGTCATATTCGCGACGGTAAAGGCGAGGAAATCGCTTTTTATTGGGAAGGTAATGACGAAAATTCAATAGCATTCACCTATCAAAAATTATACGAAAAAGTTTGTTGCGCAAGCCAAGCGCTTGTAAAAAACGGCATTGGAAAAAACGATGTTGTCGGAATTTATATGTCATTTATTCCCGAAACTGTCATTATTATGTTCGCCGCTATGAAAATCGGCGCGATTGCCCTTCCTATTATGTCCGGTTTCGGAGCAGAAGCAATGGCAGAACGACTACGCATCGCTAAAGCAAAAATTCTATTTACAAGTGACGGATTCCCGCTTAGAAATAAAATAATTCAACTGAAAAACAATATCAACGAAATTCTAAAAACCATACCTTCTCTGAAAAAAACGATTGTTATTAAACGGCTGAAAATAGAAACGATAATGGAAAAAGATCGCGATATTTTCTGGGACGATTTTTTAAAAATGGCTAACGGCGCAAAAAATATTGAAACTCAATCCCTTAACGCTGAACATCCCGCTTTAATTCTCTTCACTTCCGGGACTACGGGAAAACCAAAAGGAGCGATTCATACCCATGCCGGCGCGCTTACCCAAACTACGAAAGAAATAAAATATTATTTTGATTATAAAAAAAACGATATTTTCTTTTGGTATACGGATATTGGATGGATGATGGGTCCATGGGAAATATTGGGAGTTCAATTTTTCGGCGGCACCTATGTAATTTTTGAAGGCAAGCCCGATTGGCCGGATCATAATCGTTTGTTTAGAATTATAGAAAAATATAAAGTTAGTATTTTTGGGATTGCGCCGACAGCCATAAGAATACTTAAAAGTTTTGACGATGACTTCTTGAAAAAATATGATATTTCATCGTTAAGAATTTTAGGTTCTACGGGCGAAACATGGGACAAAGAATCATATCTTTGGTATTTCAAAAATATCGGAAATAAAAAATGCCCAATTATAAATATATCCGGCGGAACGGAAATTATCGGATGCTTTTTATCTCCATTACCGATAATGCCGCTTAAACCTTGCACTCTCGGGGGACCAGGACTTGGTATGGATATTGATGTTTTTAACGATAATGGAACGCCGACGCGCGGTAAAATAGGACATTTGGTTTGCAAAAAACCATTTCCATCAATGACTAAAGGATTTATCGGCGATAATGGTAAAAAAAAATATATTGAAACATATTTTTCGCGATGGCCAGATACTTGGTATCACGGCGATTTTGCTAAAACCGATAAAGACGGATTTTGGTTTCTTTATGGAAGATCCGACGATGTAATAAAAGTTGCCGGTCGACGCGTTGGTCCCGCGGAAATTGAAGATTGTTTAATGAGTCATCAATCCGTAAAAGAAGCGGCGGTTATCGGCATTCCGGACAAATTAAAGGGAGAAAAAATCGTATGCTTTGTTTGTTTTTCTGTTTTATGGTCAAAATTAATTCAAAAAGAAACCGCTGAAGAATTATTGAAAAAATATGTTTCCGAAAAACTCGGAAAAACTCTTTGTCCGGATATTATTTATTTCGTTTCGGCGTTGCCGAAAACGCGTTCCGGAAAAATTCCACGAAAATTGATAAAAAAAGTTTATATGGGAGAAAAGATTGACGATATTTCGTCAATTGAGAATCCGCAAGTTTTGAAAGAGATAAGGGAGGTAATCAGAAGATGATTAAATTTGGAAAAGGGAACCTAAGAATCCCAAAATGGCAACGACCAGTTTATGTTGTAGCGGGCGGATTGACGCCATTCAGGAAAAGATTTCCGGAATATAAAATGGAAGAACTGTGCGCCATGGCTTATCGGCAAATGACGCAAGAAAATGACTTATTGTTATCGCCTAAAGAAATAAAAGGACTGCTGAATTTTGCCGCTTATGGAGAATTCGCCGATCATTTTCAAGATCAACTTTTATGTGAAGCGAAGGTGCACGATTATTTGGGACTTGATCCTTTGCCCAATATCGGCGTAAAAACCGGCGGAGCTACGGGCGGAAGCACGGTGCTTGCCGCGGCAATGGCAATAGCTTCCGGGTACGCCGACTGCGTATTGGCAATGGGCTGGGAACGAATGGACGAAGTAGATACTAAAACCGGAAATTTTTATATTTCAACAGCAGCCTGCAAAGATTTTGAAACACGGCTTGCCAGAATGTACACGGCTTATTACGCGCCGATGGCAAGACGCTTTACGGAAATATATAAAGTTTCAGAAACAACTCGGGCAAAAATAGCCGTAAAAAACCGTCTCTACGCTTATTATTCTCCCTATGCTCAACAAGGCGGTAAACATACGATAGAAGAAGTTTTATCGAGTAAAATGATCTGCGATCCATTGAGAGTTTTAGAATGCTGTGCCATGAGCGTTGGAGCCGCATCAATGTTGCTTTGCAGTGAAGAATTGGCTTACGAATTAAGCGAAAAACCTTGTCGTCTTTACATTGCCGGCGGAACGCACACTTTGCGCGTAGCCGATAGAAGACATATGGATATTCCCATGCTTCCTCATGAGAAATCGGGAATGTACGACGAATTACTTAAAGAAATTACAGCGCAAGGCGGGCGCTGGCCGGGCTTTGAAAGCTTCTTGGCAGCGCGTTTCGCGGCTTATATGCTTTACAGAATGGCCGGTATAAAAAATCCCATTGAAGATTTAGATTTAGTGGAACTTCATGATGCTTTTACTATTTCCGATTTGCAAACCTACGGAGACATCGGACTTCGTCCATATGGAGAAGAAACCGATTATATAGAATCAGGGGACGCTTATTTTGGCGGAAAATGCCCGTCAAATCTTTCCGGCGGACTTTTAGGAACAATGCATGCCGTTGGCGCGACCGGAATTTTCCAAGGGATAGAATGTTTGTGGCAAATTCAGAATAAATATGATAAATTCCACGGCGATACAAAAATATGGGAATATTGCAAAAAAGAAAAACCAAAAGACTGGATAAGCTTGCAGGTGCTAAAAGCCAAAAAAGCCCTATGGATATCACATGCCGGCGTTGGTTCTCATGTGACGGCCGGATTACTGGAAAAAGCATTCTAAATCCAATGGAGAATTTATGGGAAAAGAAATAAAATACACGGGCACACCGCTAAAAATCATCCAAGAAAAACCGGAAATGGTTGTTGAGTGGCCCAGATCGCTAAAACATTTCCATACTTATGGAAAATTAACAAAATTTTTCCAAGAATTAAAAAATGGCCGATTGTTTGCCACCTACTGTTCAAATTTTAATTGTGAAGAAAAACGATTATGGCTTCCTCCGAGAGCCGACTGTCCAGACTGCAACCAATTAACTTCATGGATTGAAGTACCCAATCCGGTTATCGGAGAAGTTTATACATTTACAAAAGTAGAATATCCGGGCGAAGGCATTGAATTGGAATATCCATACTTCCAAATAGATATTGATTTAGGCTCTCAATTCGCCACGATATTTAAAAGTTATCTTCTGTATGGCGAACCGTATATTGGCATGGAAGTAATCGCCGGATTTCGCACGGATAACCCCACGAATACCATATTGGATATTTTTTGGATTCCTAAAAAATAAAGGAGCGCCTATGAACTTTAAACTAACCGACGAACAAAAAATGGTTCAAGAAAACGCGCGGGAATTCGCCAATAAAGAATTTCCGCCGCTGATTAAAATGTACGAACGACAGGGAATTACAAATGAAGAGTATAAACAACTTTTTAGCATAATTTTGCCGAAATTCGGCGAAAACGGATTTTTGGGCGTAACCGTTCCGGAAAAATACGGAGGCTTTTACGAAAGCTCCGGTTTAGACACAATATCCGCGCTTCTTATTATGGAAGAATTCGCTAAGGTGTGGGGCAGCGGCAGTTTGATGTTCGCTGTATTAAACTCCCTTAGCGTAACGCCGTTATTGGCTTTCGGAACAGAAGCGCAAAAAGAAAAATACTTGCGCGTCGTGGCATTCGGTGAAAAACTCGGAGCTTATTGTCTAACCGAACCTAACGCCGGTTCCGATGCCGGCAATATGGCAACAACCGCTAAAAAGGTTGATAACGGATGGATATTAAACGGCTCTAAATTATTTATCACTCACGCGTCGCTTGCCCATTTTTGTATCATTTTTGCCAAAGACAGTATGACCGGTGGTAAACCAACCGCTTTTATAGTTGATACCGCAACAAAAGGTTTTAATATCGGCAAAATAGAACACAAGGCCGGTCTTTGGGCTTCACCAACAGCCGAAATTATCCTTGAAGATTGTTTTGTGCCGGAAGAAAACCTGCTCGGCGAAAAAGAAAAAGGAATGAAAGTCGCGCTTACAACATTAGACACGGGACGACTTTACATAGCCGCGCAAGCGCTGGGATTATCGCAAGGCGCCTGGGATTGGACTGTAAAATATTGCAAAGGAAGAAAACAATTTGAAAAACCAATTATTGAAAATCAGGGAATTTATTTTCCATTGGCAGACTTTTCAATCTATCTAGATGCCGCGCGTCTGTTAATGCAAAAAGCTGCGATCCTAAAAGATGCCGGTGAAAAATTCACAAAAGAAGCGTCAAAAGCAAAAATCTTCGCCACGGAAAATTCTATAAAAATAACCAGCGATTGCATGCTTTTCTGCGGCGGCATCGGTTATACCGAAGAATCGCCGCTACCAATGTTTTGCCGCGACGCGATGGCGACAAGAATTTACGAAGGCGCCAATAACATACAACGATATGTGATAGCGCGGGAAGAAAATTTAACGGATAAAATATAAAAACAAAAGTAAAAGGCAACTGAATTCAGTTGCCTTTTTTAATTTATATTCACATCAAACCTACAATCTCAAGTTTGTAAGTTTGATGTTATTGTGTTTTTATATTTTTATTCAATTCTTTCAACAACTTCTATCGCCCACTCGCCTTTATTTTCCTTTCTTAAATATCCCATCGCTATATTCGGATCATGTTCAAAAACCAAAAGCCATCGTTCGATAAACGCTTGATTGAGCAGTTTTTCTTTCATACGCAAAGTATCTAAAGGATAAAGGTCATATCCCATAATCCACGCCAGATTCAAATGCGAAACTGTCGGAATCAGATCGCCCAAATAAAGAACGGTTTTGCCGTTAGAAACAATTTTAACGCATTGATGATGCTTCGTGTGTCCGCCGGTCCTTAAAACGCTAACTCCTCTTATTATCTCTTTTTCTTCGGCATCAATGAGCATAAGATTATCTTCATCACAACGCATTAAAGTTTTAATGCTATCTTTTAAATAACTTCCGTTCGTCCTTTCATTATCGGCAAGAGCTGCTTCCAGCTCCCCTTTCTGAATAACATATTTGGCATTATAAAAAGTAATTTTCTCTCCGCCCTCTTGTTCATCAAAATATGTATTGCCGCCCGCGTGATCCAAATGTAAATGCGTGTTTATAACGAAACTTATTTCATGCGGCAGTAATCCGGCAATATCATATATGTTTTCAACGATACGAGAACCGTGAAAATCGTAAAATCTCTTAAATCTTTCCTGCGTTTCGTTGTCTTTGACGCCTATGCCCGTATCCACAAGAATAGTAGCAGTAGTTTTTCTATTTTGAATCAACAGGCAATTCAAAGAAAGCAATATCCGGTTTTTTTCGTCAGTTGGATTATTTCTTTCCCAAACTGACTTTGGCACAATACCGAACATTGCTCCGCCATCAAGCCGGAAAAATCCGTCATTAACGCAACAAATCGTAAAATCCCCGAATCTAATCAAAAGCGTTCCCTCCTTATTTTAAAATTCTATAAAGCCCATTTCCCCAATAAAGCGCGCCCGACAATCAATTTATGAATATTATACGCGCCTTCATAAGTATCAACGGCGCGAATATTGTTCAAATGGCGGCCAATGCACACTTCGTCTGTTATGGAAGCGGACGCGACAATTCTATCCGCAATTCTTGCGACCTTAAACGCAAAATCGCAATTGTTCATTTTAACCATAGAAATATGTTCATGGTCCATTTTATTTTGTTCCCTTAACATTGTTATCTCGTTGCTCATAAGTTGCATACAACTTATGAGCCGCGCCATTTCAACAAAATCTTCTTGAATCAATTGCTTACTATCAAGCATTCCGCCGCTAACTTTCCGCAAGGTGACAAAATTATGCGCCTCTTTATAACACGCCTGCGCCACCCCGATCATACCCCAACCAATGCCGAATCTGGCTTGACTAAAACATTGAAGTAATGACTTATTACCGGTGTCTTGCGGATAAAAAATCGGCAAAATATTTTCCTCAGGAATTCTGCAATCCGCAAGTGAAATACAACCAGTATCCGAAGCGCGCATAGAATTTTTATATTCTATTTTAGAAGTTGAAAATCCGGGCGTTCCCCGTTCAACAATAAACGCGCGTAAAATACCATCTTCGGTTTTCGCCCAAATAATGGCAATGTCGGCAAGCGCCGCGGCATTGGTTATCCATTCCTTTGCGCCATTCAAGATATAATATTTTCCGTCTTTTACGGCTTTCGTTTTATAATCGGCGACATTTGAACCGGACCCCGATTCCGTGGCGCCGAAACAACCGATTTTTTGGCCTGACGCCAAAAGAGGTAACCATTTTAATTTTTGATCTTCTGAACCGAGAGAATAAATCGCATGCATAACCAATCCACATTGCACGGAAATAAAACTTCTGATTCCCGAATCACCGCGTTCAATTTCTCGCATGGCAACGCCATATGAAAAATAATCAAAGCCCGGGGTTGCGCCATAACTCTCCATTTTCTTTTCACTCTCCCCGGCCAATTTCATCGTAGCGCTTAAACAAATCTGAAATAAACCCATATCAGCCAAGCATTGCCTCAACATTATAACTTCTTCATTCTTTTTATCTCTCGCAAATATAAATTTTTCATCAAGCGGTAATTCACCTCTTTGATATAATTCCGAGACCAACGACAATTCAAATCCTTTTGGTTTTGCCAATAATATTTTATTCGTAAATTCCCTGACAGAATCCCTAACCGCTAAATTTTCTTCGGACAAAATCCTGTCCAAATCAAAAAAATCCAAATAACCAGAATTGATTTTCATAACTTCTCCTTTATCATAAAAATGCAATATTTTTTTCAAATAACTTCCCAAAATAATATCACGATTTTTGTTAATTAACAAGACACGCACGGACAAGCATAAAAAATTCAAATATTTTATATTGAATTGTTTTTATATTACCTTTATGATAGAGTGGTGAAAATTGAGTTTTTTGAAAATTTAATTTAAGGAGGATAAAATATGCCGGAAAAAATAATAACGACGGGATTAAGAGGAATGGAAATAGCGGAAACAAAAATTGTCAAACTGGACCATGAATTAAAAACAATATTATACAGAGGATACGACCTTAAAGATTTAGCGGAAAAAAGCTGTTTTGAGGAAGTAGCATATTTGCTTATAAAAGGGCGCCTGCCTACCCGCCAAAAACTTCAAGAATTTTCCAAATGTCTTTTAGAAAATCAAGTTTGCCAATATACCCGAGAAGCAAACAAATTAAAAATTATACTGGATCAAATTTCGCGAAACACGCATCCAATGGACATTTTAAAATTTGCGGTTTCTTTTTTTGGCGCAACAACGAATTCAAATCAAAAAACGGAAATACTGGCAATAAATCTTTTAGCAAAAATATTATCAATTTTAGAATGGATAACAAAAGCTAACTTTAAAAGTCTTTGGTTACCAAATAAATCATTTACAGAAAATACTTTACGAAAAATCACCTTTAAACCACCCACTCCTCTCGCTAAAAAAGCATTTGACATTTCTTTGATGCTTTATGCGGAACACGAACTTGCCGCCTCCACTTTCAATGCGCGTGTCACAGCTTCTACTCTTTCAGATTACTTTTCCTGCATTCTTTCGGCAATAGGCGCATTAAAAGGACCATTGCATGGCGGAGCCAATGAAGCGGTAATGCAAATGCTCATGGAAATTAACGATACTAAATTGACAAGAAAATGGATAGAAAATGCCTTGTCTAAAGGACAAAAAATTATGGGCTTCGGTCATCCGGTTTATAAAAACGGCGATCCAAGATCACCCATTATTGAATCGTATGCTAAAAAACTTTCCGAAGAATCAAGAGAATGGAAATGGTATGCTATGTCTAAAATCATTGAGGAAATTTTATTAAAAGAAAAAGGTCTTTATCCGAATTTGGATTTTTACACTGCAACAGTTTATAAACTTTTGGATATTCCAATAAAATTGTTTACGCCGATTTTTGTGCTATCGCGGTTAACCGGCTGGACAGCGCATATTATAGAACAGCAAGCGAATAATAAAATAATCCGTCCGGGAGCAAAATATGTCGGATTGGAAAAACAAATTTACATTGACATAGGAGAAAGAAACTAATATGGAAATTACGGAAAAACTTGCCCGTTATGTTAATTCTATCGCTTTTCAAGATCTTAAACCGAAAGTTATTGATGAAGTAAAAAGAAGGATTATTAATTCATTCGGTTGCGCGTTAGGCTCTTGGAAATATGAAACAATTAAAAAAATATACGGAATAACGCCCAAATCATATGATTATAACACTATTGGTCATAACTCAACGATTATAAAACCATTCGCTATGCCCCAGACAGACGCGCTTTCAGCTTCTTTTATCAACGGCGCAGCGATAAGATACCTTGACTACAACGACACTTATCTTTCGCTGGAACCGGCGCATCCGTCAGACAACATCGCCGCGCTTTTGGCTTTTGCCGAAGAAAAAAAATCAACGACGCAAGATTTTATAACAGCAATCGCTTTGTCTTACGAAATTCAATGCCGACTGTGCGATGCCGCCTCTTTAAGGATAACCGGTTGGGATCACATAACCTATCTTCCGATTTCTATCGCTTGTGGCGCTTCAAAGCTGGCAAAATTCAATATTGAACAAACGAAAAATGCCATCGCTCTCGCAATTACCATGGGAGTTTATGTGCGCCAAACAAGAATCGGCGAACTTTCTGAATGGAAAGGACTTGCCGCCGCCAATGCCGCGTACAACGGACTTAGAGCGGTAAAACTGACTGAAGCCGGAATTTCCGGACCGAAAGAAATTTTTGAAGGAAAATGCGGTTTTCTAAATCAACTCCTTAAAAACGACTTTGAGGAAAATTTCCACCGATTTCTGAAAGAAAAGCCCGCTCCGATAAAAATTTTAGAAACTTATATCAAAAACTGGCCCGTGGAATACCATATCCAAGCACTAGTAGAAACAATTCTGAATTTAAGAAAAGATTTTCCTGAAATTATTAATATTGATTCTATCATTTCCGTAGAAATAGAAACCTACGAAGCGGCTGTTAGTATTGTCGGGGGCGATGAATCAAAATGGAATCCAAAAACAAGAGAAACGGCCGATCATAGCATTCCTTATTGCGTTGCCCGCGCCATTATTGACGGCAAAATAGATTTAGACAGTTTTACTGAAGAAAAAATTCGCGATCCGAATGTAAAAAAACTGATAAATAAAATATTTATCAAAGACGATGCGAACTTCACGGCGCTTTACGGAAAAAGTTTTCCGGTGGCGATTAAAGTAATAAAAAAAATCCCCGATA
Source organism: Patescibacteria group bacterium (assembly GCA_038065195.1). Classification (GTDB taxonomy): domain Bacteria; phylum Patescibacteriota; class Minisyncoccia; order GWA2-38-13b; family GWA2-38-13b; genus GWA2-38-13b. Next base: position 3,733 of record JBBTRL010000057.1, on the reverse strand, counting down.
TGGATATAGGAATAAGAACGATAAATTCAGGAGCAACCTATTATCCCAGGGGCCATCCGCAGAATCCGCTGACTGACGAAGAATTGGAACATAAATTCATAGAATTAACCAGTGGTTTCAATGGCGCGCCGCGATATGAAAACTTTTTTTGCAACATTCGCAATATGGAACAATTATCCGACATAAAAGACATATGGCTACATTTAAGGAATTATGGTCATGGCAACAAATAAAGCATTAAGATTAAAAAATTCAATGAAAGAAGATATCGTCGTTATGCCGGGAGTATTTAATCCTTTAACGGCAAAACTAGCCGAAAAAATAGGATTTCAAGCCCTGTATGTTTCCGGCGCGGCACTCCACCAAAGCCAGGGACTGCCAGATACCGGAGGGTTGTATTCATCAAAAAATGGAGAAAAATATATTTTCAGACCAGCCAAATACTTAGAAATGACAATAGATATAATCAAAGCTACGGATCTGCCGACAATCGTCGATATAGATACCGGCTTTGGTTATCTAAAAAACCTGCAAAAAGCCGTCAAACGATTAGAAGAAGCTGGAGCCGCGGGCGTACAAATAGAAGACCAGCAATTTCCCAAAAAATGCGGACACTTAGATGAAAAAAAAATAATAAGCGTTAAAGAAATAATAAGAAAAATAAAAACAATTGTTAACGCAAGAAAAAATCCCGATTTTTTGATTGTGGCAAGAACAGACGCGCGATGCTTTGGCCACATAATACACGCCGCGAACAGAACTATCGCATATAAAGATGCCGGCGCGGACATTATTTTTCCAGAGGCGTTAGAAACAAAAGAGGAATTCAAGTTTTTTTACGAACTCTACAAACCCCATTGGGACAATCCGCTATTTATCGCCAATATGACGGAATTCGGAAAAACGCCATACTTAACCGCGCAAGAATTCAGAAAAATGGGTTATAGCGCTGTTATATTTCCAGTAAGCGCTATGCGAATAGCCATGAAAGCTATGGAAGATTTTTTTAAACGCCTTAAAGAAACCGGCACACAAAAAGACTTGATTGATAAAATGCAGACACGGCGAGAACTCTATAATTTGATCGGATACAAACCGTAAAAATTCAACGGGATGGGTTTAATACTCATCCTTTTTTATTTTACCGCGCAACAATTGCTTTTTTAAATTATTATGGTAATATAACAAGAATTAGTTTTTTGAAAAATTATCTTTATTTAAGGAGAGCTTATGGATTTAAAAGATATAAAAAAGATTGGAATTATCGGCGCAGGAACAATGGGTTCCGGAATCGCGCAAGTTTTCGCGGAAGCGGGATTCTATGTCTATCTTTTTGACGAGACATACAAAAAAGCTGAAGAAGGAAAAAGAAAAGTAATAAAAAGATTACAAAAAGCGTTAGAAAAGCAATGTGATAAAAACGGATATGCAAACATAACTACAATAAGTAATATGCAAAGTATCTTATTGAACATTGTCCCTATTGAGTTAAGAGACATGAAATCCATTAATGAAATACCGCAACTATTCATTGAAGCGGTATTTGAAGATTTAAAAACGAAACAAACGGTTTTCCGCGAATTGGACGATTTGTGCGACCCCCAAACAATTCTGGCAACTAATACATCCTCTATTTCTATTAGTGAAATTGCTAAAGCGGTAAGCGACGCGCGAAAAGAGAAGATCATTGGCGCGCACTTTATGAATCCGCCTTATATATTAAAACTTTTAGAAATCGTAAGAAGCGACTGCACTTCCGATGAAACATATAAATTAATTTTTGAACTGGCGCAAAAATTGAAGCGCGATCCTATTTTGACATCAATGGATGTCCCGGGTTTCATCGTCAACGCGAATCTTATGCCTTCCCTGCGGCAATCGCTAATTTGCCTTGAAAACAATATAGCCAGCATTGAAGACATTAACAGGTCAATAATGCTCGGCGTTGGTGGCGCGATGGGTCCATTAGACCTTGGCGATTTAATTGGATGGGATATAGTTCTTAATATTCTTAATCAATTATATAAATACTACGGCGAATACAAACCGCCGCAACTATTGCACCATCTTGTCCGAGAAGGTTATTTGGGAAAAAAAACGAAAAAAGGAATTTTTGACTTTTACGGAAAGGAATAATAATGACGGAAAAAACAGAAAAAGCGGAATGCATTTATAGAAAATATATAAAATGCCTGCTGGACGAAAAAAGTATTTTGCATGTTTCGTTCATTGGCATTGACGAAACATTTGACGCAAAGAGACAAAAAACAAAACCATATTTGCCATTGATTTTAATGATGGAACTTCAAGAATTCTTTTCGGAAATGAATAGATTTTTAGAAAATAATAGTAAAGATGACATAAAAGAAGTATATCTAGAGGGCTTTGCGGATGCGAATGTTTTTGCCGTTGGCGCGGTTATAGATGCGATTAAAAAAATACTGGAAACATCAATGGACAAACATACGCTTTATAGAAAAGCTATGATTTTCTCCGAGATCGGACAAAACGCTCTCTTGGAAATAAAATCCTGCCCAAAGAAAGTAACCGCGATTATTGACGGGTTTGCTTTAGGCGGCGGATTGGAACTGGCAATGGCTTGCCACGCACGAATGGTCAAGTCAATAAATACTGTCTTTGGCTTGCCGGAAACAACACTCGGTCTTATACCGGGTTGGGGCGGAACATGGTGGTGGAGATTCATTCCCAAACTCAATCAAGAAAAATTCATTGAATATATGAAAACTGGTGCGTCGTTCAATGCCAGAGAAGCGTTAAGCATTAATTTGATTGATTCTACCGTAGACATAGATGAAATGGAAACACCGGCCATAGTGAATCAGTCAAAACCTTATTCAAGAAGTTCAGTGGCTATGATTAAAGATGTAATCGGTATAACAAATAAAATAGACACTGGAACAAATCTTGCATTATCTATTGAAAGGGAAAATTTCGCCGTGGCAATGACCAGCCCAGATGCCATGGAAGGAATAACGGCTTTTCTGGAAAAACGAAAAGCGAATTTTGAATAAACGGGAGGAAAAATGGGAAAAGAAAAACAACCTTATTATTGCTTCCAGTGTGGCAACACAATGGAAGAATTACCGCATCTTCCGAAAGAAATATTATCAACCCTAATCGTAAGATTTGGGTGCCAAACATGTAATTTTATTCAGGAAAAAAATTACATGGAGAGAAGGTTAAGTTTAAGTGATTATTGCCTTAACTACGAACAATATAAAGAAGAATTGCTGAAAAATAAAGATAAAAATTAAATTTTATCAACAAAAAAGCCCCGCAACATTGCGAGGCTTTTAAAATTTATTCAACTTCTTTTATGTCTTATTTTTTAAATATTTATGGTCTTTTAACTTATCGGGTAAAAAAGATTCTTTGGAATATTTTTCATGGTTCGACTTACTCACCATGACCCCGAGTTTATTGAATTGGTCATACCCATTACCATAATTCAATTCTTTCATCAGTTCTGTTTCCGGATTTCGTAAATTCAAAGGGATAGGCAAGTTTCCGAATTTTTTTACATCTGCCATCGCCTCCATATAGGCCTCATAAGCGCTTCTATCTTTTCTGCACTGACAGAGATACACCGCGCCGGCCGCCAAGTTAATGCCACATTCCGGCAATGCGATTATTTCCACTGCCCTAAAAACATCGTTTGCCACCACCAAAGCCGTAGGTTGCGCCAAACCGATATCCTCTGAAGCAAAAATAA
>JBBTRL010000056.1:0-3930 GCA_038065195.1 Patescibacteria group bacterium | reverse complement strand
CGGCAAGCCACCCTTCCTGATATCCCTGCCAAGAAGCTAACCGCAAGGCAAAACATTTTTTGCCCAAAAGAGCGTTTCCGCCGTATCCCGAACCAATACTCCAAACTAAATTTTCTTCCGGAAAATGCATAACAAAACGTTTGTTAGGATCAAGATCGCCCAACGAATGCAGTCCTTTGGCAAAATTTTCAGAATTTCCTATTTTTTCCAAAGCGATTTTCCCCAGTCGCGTCATTATCCTCATACTTAACGCGACATAAACACTATCGGTAATCTGAACGCAAGATTTCGCGTAAGGCGATCCTTGATGTCCCATAAGATACGGTAAAACATACATCGTTCTGTTGTTCATACATCCACGAGAAAGTTCTTTAAGCTTTTCTTTCGCTTCAACTATATTCATCCAGTTATTATTCGGACCGGCGATTTCTTTATTAGTATGGCAAACGTAAGTAAGATGCTCTGTTCTGGCAGTGTCATTGGGATGACTGCGAGAAAGATATGAATTAGGCCACAAAGAATGATTCAATTTGCGAAGAACCGGCTGATCGTTTATTTTTTCCTCAAAAAGCCCCACTTTCACGAGCCGACGCGCTTCTTCTTCGGAACCATCGCACCAATAAATTTTGCGGGGATTAAAAAGACTCGCCCATTCTTCCACCCATTTTTCTATTGGTATCATATTTCGCTCCTTTCATAAATAATTTGCTATTTTATTTTGAAAAAACTTTTATTATATTACAATGTGTCCAAAAATCAGACATTTATAAAATACTAACCTGATGAAATAATTCAGTCAATAGCAATGTCCTTTATTTTTTAAAAATAAAAAGTCCTCCGCAATACTGCGAAAGACTTTACTCTAATTACTTCTCCACGGCAAATTAACGATTTTACAAAGCCTTAAACAAAGTTTCATAATATCTTTACTTGTCAATTTATCCGCTAAAACGATTTTTTTATCTAACGGATGAATTCGCTGATCAAAATCAACTTCGCTGTAAATAATCTGTTTTTTTGGATTAAAACAAACTTTCACTTTAGCCGATCCGTAATCAACGACTTTATCTTTATGATTTTCAAAAACGGTATCTTTCAAAAAAGCTCCGGTCATTACGCCTAAAATAGTCCGACCAAAAATACTTACGCTTACCGCCGCCGCCTCGTGAAAATTAGCAACATACACCAATGAAAGTTCCAGGTAATTCTTGAATTTCTGTTCCGAGAAAAAAGCTGCCACTTCCTGAATTCTATGCGATTTAGTCAATGTTCTGGCTTTATGAGGATGTTTCAATCCTATCGGCACGCCATTTATCTCCACAATATTATTTTCCCCTACGCCTATTATTTTCTCTTCAATAATGCCGTCAACCGTAGCAATGTTTGACTTTAAACTATTCTTTTCGCATATACCAATTATGCTTTTCATCAACAATGACTTTAATTGATTATGCAAAATACTTAATGGCAAAGCGCTCTTAGCGTAATTTTCCCAAAGATCATGATTTCCAGTATTGATAACCACATTAATTAAGCATTTATCTATGACAATAGAAGCTACTAAATTATTTTTATCTTTCATCCGCTCAAAACGCTTTTCAAAAATTTCCCATAAAATTTTGTAAATGATGTGAGCCGCTATAATTTCCTGCTTATCATAACCAATGGCAATGGGAAGCAATTCCCCAGTATACTCGTTATTATGCGCTAAACCCAAAATCGTGTCGCCGTTAAATATCAAAGCATCGGAATCAATAGCGTTAGCCGGCAAATATTTTAATGCCGTGAAATAAAGGGACTTAAGCGCTCCCACATGAAAACAAGAAAGAACGGTATGCTCTACCACGTTGCTGTCTTTCAAAAAATCATCAAGAGTAATACTCGCCTGTTGCACTAAACTTTCATTTATAGAATACCGGTTTGACTCCTTGTCCCACACAATGATACCTTTATTTTCCAACTCGCTAAGCATTTTTTTAATATCGTTTTCGTTTATGAAACCCTGCCCATTGCTATTGATGCGGAACATCAATGTCTTGAAACTGGCTGAACTGGGCTTTAGAGCGTTAATGATTCTTTTTTCCTGATCGGAAACATTATTGGCGATGGCGATCTCGCGTTCATTGAAAATTACCGAACGAAAATCATAATACCTCTTACGGTCTATATTCAGTTTTCCTTCGCTATTTTTTGATATCTTCATCAACAAACAACCGACAGTACTTTCCGTAGATTGTTGTTCAATAATTTTATGCAATGTCGGGATAGCGAATGAATACACGCCTTTATAAGAAGGTAATTGAGCGCCAATCCCGCAACAACCGACTAAAATCAGTGAAGGCGGAGGCGAAAAAGTTCTCTGAACAAAAGAATCAATCAATCTCTGCATAAATCCCGTGATTACCTTGTAAAACCACGGCTTTTTGCGCGGAACAATTACACGCATCTCTTGCATATCCGATATGTTTATGGGAATTTTAGCTTCAGAATCGTTAATAAGCCTTATATCATTACGCATTTCCTGCAATTTTCTTAAAATTTCCATACCTATCGGACGATCGTAAACTTCGTCCATCACGATATGGCAATTAATTCCTATTTTGGTTAAAAAATCATCAAAAGACAATGCCATATCCATAATGAAATCATTTTCTATTTCTTTTTTTTCTTCATCGTTGAATTTTATTTTTTTGCCACGCGAAGCCGTTTCGTTATATTTTTTGATTAAATCTTTTTTTTCTTTTATCCGCTTCTTTAAATCATTTTCCAAGGAACGCCCGGCCAATGTATTGCCGGCGAAAATAAAAGCGTTAACTTTATTTTCTTTCGCGATATCCTGAACTAAATTAATAAGATATTTTCTGCTATGATGCGGAAAATTTATCCCCGATAAAGCAACAAACGAGAACGATTTAGAAAAACCATTTTCCATAAACATACTCCTCTCTTCCTGAAAATTAATTTTTTAAATAACTTTAAGATATTTTACCAAACTAAAAAAAATTACACAATCTTTACAAATACAAAAATATATTTTAAATACTTAAAAGGACCGAAATTTTTTCCGGCCCCTATTTTTTTAATCTCTATATTCTATATATATTTTTTATAATGTACTCAGTTCTATCCAGAACCTCCATCTTAAATAAAACTTCTTCCGTTTCATCATTAAAAACCAACTCATATTTCGCTTGTATCATCGGAAGAAATGATTTAATCACGCGATTGAGATCTATCGGTGAACTATATAAAACCATGTCCGCCGGCGTAACTTTTATGGTTCTTTCTAACGCTTCTATGTCTTCCGTGCTATATCCCATACATGGAAGTATTTTTGTATCCCACAGATGAGGATATTTATCAAAAACTTTTCTTAATGGTTCGTCCAGATAAGGCCGCGGGTCAGCCAATACGGCATCGTATTTTTTGGCGGCTAAAACTGCCGCGCCATACGACATACCACCGTGAGTAACAGTCGGTCCATCTTCAATAGCTATAACATACTTGCCTTTTAAAGATTCTGGGGATTCCACCGTTATTTCCATATCGGTTTTGCAAACCAAAACATATTGTGATTTTTTATTTTTATCTATATTTTTCAATAAACTTTCAACATCGCGCGGATTAGCGCTTCCCGTTTTGTTAATTAAAACAATATCCGCGTTTTTTAAATTCCAAAATCCATGCGGATAATCTACTTCATCGCCCGCTCTGTGCGAATCGGTAATGGTTATCCAAAGATCGGGTTTAAAAAATGGCAAATCATTATTCCCACCATCCCAAATAATAACATCGCTTTCGCTTTCGGCTAAACGCAAAATTTTTTCATAATCAACGCCGGCATACACTACGAAACCGGCCTTGATGATCGGTTCATACTCTTCTCTTTCTTCAAATGTACACTTATATTTTTCCAGATCCTCATATGAT
>JBBTRL010000055.1:0-4755 GCA_038065195.1 Patescibacteria group bacterium | reverse complement strand
CAGCCATATATCATATAGGCTGTTTTTGCAGGGTTCCCCAGAAGTGACAAAGTATTGACTTTTGTTGTGTGATGTGATAAGTTAATAAAACACTAAGTTAATTGGTTTCTTTAAAATTTTATTTTATCATAAATATAAAGAAAGGGGGGAAATAAAAAATAATAAAAAATAATAAAAAAACCGAGAAGAATGTTAGAAAATTATTTTTTATTAAGATAAGAAAGGAGTGAAAATGAAGATTAGATTTTTGAGTGTTAACAGTTACAATCAACTACCCTACAATGAAATGGGTAGTAAATCTTTCGAGGGAGAAGTAAATTTAGGGATAGGACGGATAGAGAAGGAGGAAGGATCGAGTGCGCTCAGTCTTTTCCCTATCTCTTTTGAGACCAGACGTACTGTGAGTTCCGGTGACAAATTAGGGCATTTTTCGTTTTTGGTCGCTATGGTTTTCGCGTAAATGAAGTATAAATAAAAATCATTAAAGCCACTGTGAAAACGGTGGCTTTATTCTTTATCTACAAAACCTGCTAATAATTAGCAGGTTTTACTATAATTCAATGAACTATACGCATTTTCCACTGCTTCGCTCTTTTAAAGCTTCGCAGTGCAGGCATACCGTTTAATCTGTTCGAATATTGTCCTGCCGTCTCCACTAAAAACAATCAATGATTAAATCATAGGTTGTTTTTGGATTGCGCGAATGGGAATTAAAGGAAAAAATAATAATTCGTTTGTGGCGGAAATGTTGATTAAGATGTTAGAATAAAAATATGGTTAATATTTCAAAAGACAAAAATATTTACATAAAAAATGTGAAGAATATAAACGGTTATGATGTTTGGCTTATTGACGGAAGTTATATCCGGAAAAATATCAATGAAAATTTTGTTGAATACGATCATCATTTTAATCATAGTTTTATTCCCAAAAATGAGCTTTGGATTGATAATGAAACAAATCCCGAGGAACGAAAATTTTTCATAGACCACATGCTTGCTGAACTGAATCTTATTAAAGAAGGGGGGGGTATCAAAGAAGCGACAAAAAAAGCGGATATTCTGGAAAAACAGGAAAGAACGGCGGAATTAAAGAAAAACCGCCTGTATGAATTTAAAAACAATTATGAAAAATTATTGAGTATGGCCAGGAAAAAATTATTGAAAGAATATGGTACGAATAAAATAAAAATTTATCTGGTGGACGGAAAAATGGTTAGAGATTTTTTCTTCGTTGAATATGCCGAGGGCGGACACGACAAAGTTTACGATTTCATTCCCGAGAACGAAATATGGATAGATGAAATTTTATCTCCCAAAGAAATTAAATTTATTATTTTTCACGAATTGCGAGAAAGAAACTTTATGTTAAAAGGAGAAAATTATAAAGAAGCCCATAAACGCGCCACTTTAGCGGAAGATTATTACAGGGATCATCCGGAATTGTTGGACGATAAGATAAAAGCGGAAATAAACGGATAAAAAATTGAAAAATGCCGTTTTTTAGTTTATGCTAACAATATGGAACCAATGAATTTTCCCGAAATGGAGAAAAAAATTCTGAAATTTTGGGAAGAAAATAAAATATTTGAAGAAAGTATGGAGATTCGCAAAAAATCTCCCCGTTTTGTATTTTTTGAAGGTCCCCCCTACGCCAATGGCAAGCCTGGTATTCACCATGTTTTAGGCAGAGTTTTTAAGGATTTATTTTGTCGTTATAAAACAATGCGCGGGTTTTTGGTTGAAAGAAAAGCCGGTTGGGACACGCATGGTTTACCGGTGGAAATAGCCACGGAAAAAGAACTGGAATTTAAAACCAAGAAAGAAATTGAAAATTACGGCATAGAAAAATTTAATCAAAAATGTCACGAAAATGTATGGAAATATAAAAACGAATGGGAAGAGATTACCAAAAGAATCGGTTTTTGGCTGGAATTAGATCGCCCATATATTACTTATGAAAATGACTACATTGAGTCATTGTGGTGGATTATAAAGAAAATTTACGATAAAGGACTTTTGGTTCAAGATTACAGAGTTGCGCCCTATTGTCCGAGATGCGGGACAACCCTTTCTTCGCATGAATTGGCGCAGGGATATAAAAAAGTGAAAGAAGATTCCATTTATGTTAAATTTCCGGTTAATGGGCAAGAAAATACTTATTTTTTGGTTTGGACAACGACACCGTGGACGCTTCCGGGGAATGTTGCTTTGGCAATAAATTCAGAGGTTGAATATATAAAGTTAAAGCGTAATTGGGTAGAACCAAAAGGCGGGGAAAGTCATGGACAAGATCCGAAACAGGGAAAATTAAAAGAAGAATTTTTAATTATTGCCAAAGATAGATATGAAAAAGTGCTTTCAAAAGAATATGAGATTAGTGGAGAATCTTTCAAGGGCAGTAGTTTGTTAGATTTGGAATACGAACCGCTTTACGATTTTATAAAGCCGGATAAGCCGGCATATCGTATTGTTTCCGGTAATTTCGTTTCCACCGAAGAAGGAACCGGAATTGTCCATATCGCGCCGGCATTTGGCGAAGACGATATGCGGATCGGAAAAGAAAATAATTTGCCCGTGCTAATGACGGTTGATAAAGATGGAAAATTTATAGATAAAATTAAGACATGGGCGGGTAAATTCGTAAAAGATGCGGATCCGGAAATAATAGAAAATCTAAAAAGCCGTAATTTATTTTATAAAATAGAGAAATACGAACACGATTATCCGTTTTGCTGGAGATGCGAAAGTCCGCTTTTATATTACGCTTTGAATTCATGGTTTATAAAAATGACGGAAATTAAAGAGAAATTGCTGGAAAATAATCAAAAAGTTAATTGGTTTCCGGAATACCTTAAAGACGGTCGTTTCGGCGAATGGCTTAAAGAACTTAAGGATTGGAATTTTTCCCGCGAGCGTTATTGGGGTGTGCCGCTACCGATTTGGAAATGCGAAAAATGCGAACAAATCAAAGTAATCGGTTCAATAAAAGAATTGGAAGATTTGGACGGTAAGAAAGTAAAAGATTTACACAGGCCTTTTATTGATGAAATCGTTTTTGATTGCGAAAAATGCGGAAGCGAAATGCGCCGAGTGCCGGAAGTGGCGGATATTTGGTTTGATTCCGGCGCTATGCCGTTCGCGCAATGGCATTATCCTTTTGAAAATAAAGATTTTATAGATAAAAAAGAGAAATTTCCGGCGGAATTTATTTGCGAAGGCGTTGATCAGACGAGAGGTTGGTTTTATACCCTTTTAGCGGTTTCCACTCTTCTCGGATTGGAAGCGCCATATAAAAATGTTTTGAGTTACGGTTTGGTTTTAGACAAACACGGAAAAAAAATGAGCAAGTCAAAAGGCAACGCGGTTAATGTTGGCGATATTATAGATAGATTCGGCGTTGACGCGCTTCGCTGGTATTTTTACACTGTGAACGCCGTCGGAATGCCGACAAAATTTGACGAAAATGATGTGCAAAGAATTTTTAGACGGTTCATTATGACCCTTTGGAATTCATTCAGTTTTTGGAAAATATATTCAAACGATAAATATAACCAAAAATCTGAAGTCATCCCCGACAATATATTGGATAAATGGATTATTTCCGAATTTAACGCGCTTATAAAAAATGTAACGGAAAAATTAGATAATTATGATTTGGTTGGCGCGGCGCGCAACATAGAATCGTTTTTAGACGATTTGTCCAATTGGTATTTACGGCTTTCAAGAAATCGGTTTAAGGAAGAAAATAATAAAGAAGCCTATAAAGTATTTTCATTCATTTTGGTTAATTTCACAAAAATTATAGCGCCTTTTATTCCGTTTACCAGCGATCATATATTTAAAGAAATGACCGGGCAAAAATCGGTTCATTTGGAAAAATTTCCGCAAGAAAAAATAATAGACGATGAATTGCTTGAAAAAATGAAAGATATACGCAAGGTTGCTTCCGTCGGACTCGAACTTCGAGCTAAAGCCGGCATCAAAGTTAGACAACCGCTAAAACAGTTAGCGATAAATATAAAATTTGACGATAATTTAACGAGCTTGCTAAAAGATGAACTGAATATTAAGGAAATAATTTTTAACAAAGAAAATATTAAAGAAAACAATTGGCTTTTTGTGGAAAACGGCAATTTTAAAGTTTCCCTAAATACGGAAATTACCGCTGAACTCAAGAATGAAGGAACTTTGCGTGAAGTTATCAGGAATATTCAATCATTAAGAAAAAAAGCCGGTTTAACGCCAAAAGATAAAGTTGCGTTATGTTTATATAGCGATAATAAACAAATCAGCGGTATTATTGAAAAAAATAAAGAAACAATTAAAAAAGATACGATTTTGTCGGATATAGTTTTTGAAAAACAGAGCGATCTTAAAGCATCAGATGAAATTGAAGTTGACGGAAAAAAATTGTTTATCGGGATAAACCCAATTATAGATAAATCTCTAATTGGGTAAAATAAAAAAATGTTAAAAATAAACGAGTCAATATTCCGTTCTTATGATATCCGTGGTTTGCATCCCGCGGAAATTAACAAAGAAACCGCTTATTTAATCGGCAAAGCGTATATTCGGTGGTTAAAACGCCAAACACCGAATGCCAAATATCAAATACTCGTTTCCCGCGATATGCGCGATTCGTCTCCGGAACTGTCCAAAGAATTGATCCGCGGTTTAACCGAATCTGGCGCAAATGTTGTTAATATCGGCCTTTCCACGACCCCAATGCATTATTTTGGGATCAATTTCTTGA
>JBBTRL010000054.1:0-1970 GCA_038065195.1 Patescibacteria group bacterium | reverse complement strand
ATTCATTTGCTGGGACGGCTTTATTTTCGGACGAGTTATGGTCAAAATGTGTTGCTTCATTCAATTGAAGCCGCTCATTTGGCCGGAATGTTGGCGCGCGAACTTGGAGTTAATATTGAAATTGCGAAAAAGGGCGCGCTTTTACACGACATTGGCAAGGCGGTTGATCATGAGATAGAAGGAACTCATGTGGAGCTTGGAAGAAAAATTTTGGAAAAATACGGTATAGAACAGGGGGTTATACGGGCAATGGAGTCGCATCATGAAGATTATCCGTTCAGTACACCGGAATCATATATTGTGGCGGCGGCTGAAGCGGTGTCCGCGGCGCGACCCGGCGCGAGAAAAGACACCCTGGAAAATTATTTAAAGAGGTTGGAAGAACTTGAAAAAATAGCAAATTCTTTTGCGGGGGTGGAGAAAGCTTATGCCATACAAGCCGGACGGGAAATAAGAATTTTTGTAACTCCGGAAAAAATTGACGATCTTGGAGCCATAAAATTGGCGCGGGAAATAGCCGATCGCATACAAGAGGAACTTAAATATCCGGGCGAAATAAAGGTGAATGTAATAAGGGAATTAAGGGCGGTGGAGTATGCTAAATAAAGGACCATTCGCGAATATACAAATTTTAAATAATATACGAATAAATTATTTGTATATTTGCGTATATTCGTATATTCGCGATTACTCCATAATATGAATATTTTGTTTTTTGGCGACATTATGGGGAAACCGGGCCGGCAGGGGCTTTTAAAAGCGTTGCCGGATTTAAAACTGAAATATAACGCTGATTTTGTTATTGCCAACGGAGAAAATATGTCGCATGGAGCGGGAGTGACCAATTCTTCTTACAATGAAATAATAAACGGAGGCGTTGATTTTTTAACAGGAGGAAATCATACATGGGCGAAACAGGAAATTGATAATATTTTAGAGCAAAAAGATGCCAGAATAATAAGGCCGGCGAATTATCCTCCCGGCGCGCCGGGTAGCGGTTGGAAAATAATTGAAACGGGAGTTTATAAAATTCTTGTGATTAACTTGCTTGGTAGAATGTTTATGAAAAAGCACTTGGATTGTCCTTTTCGGAAAATTGACGAAATTTTATCGGATGACGATTTGCAAGATATAAAAATAAAAATTATTGATTTTCATGCGGAAGCGACGGCGGAAAAAGTATCGCTCGGTTATTATGTTGACGGCAGGGTGTCGGCGCTTATTGGCACGCACACTCATATTGCGACGAGCGACGCGCGTATTTTACCAAAAAAAACTTTCTATATGACGGACGCGGGAATGGTTGGCGTTAAAGAATCTGTTTTGGGGGTTAATAAAGAATCCGCAATAGAACAATTTTTAACTCAGAGACCGGTAAGGATTGAAATTTCTGAAAGCGAAGGTGTCTGTATAAATGGAATTTTTATGAATATTGACTATAATACCGGTTTAGTGAAGGATTTTGAAAGAATAGAAAAAGATGTTGTTCTTGAGATCTAAAATCTTTGTTCGAGGCGGATCGGTTTTGGGTTGATAAAATATAAAAATTAAAATAAAAGGTCGATACCGTAATTATAAATTTTTTAATATTTAGCGTTTGCTTGCCGATAGGCATGGCGCGAGCGCTTTATAAAATAATGACAAAAGATCAATTGGTTGATAAAATAGTCGCCAAATGCGGCTGTTCAAAAAAAGTGGTTCATGAATTCGTGGCTAATTTTGAAGATGCTGTTACGCAAGCCCTTACAAAAGGCGACGAGGTGAGATTAGTCGGTTTTGGCACTTTTTCCGTTGTTAAAAGAGCCGCCAGAATGGGCGTTAATCCTAAAACCCTTGAAAAGATAAAAATTGCCGCGACCAAAGTCCCGAAATTTAAAGCGGGAAAATCATTGAAAATGGCGGTAAAATAGATTTAGATATAAAAACAAAAACTCCCCCGCAATACTGCGGGGGAGTTTTTGTTTTGGAGC
>JBBTRL010000053.1:0-5441 GCA_038065195.1 Patescibacteria group bacterium | reverse complement strand
TAGTTTTGAACGGACAAGGTTCCATATATAGTGCAATATCACATACATTGCTATCGGTCGCAACTCTTCTTCCATATCGCGCACATTAAATACCACTAAACGGTTTTTTATGTTTATATTGGTAGTTTTATTCATAAATCCGGAAAAAGTTCCTTTTGTGTATTTTTGCAGTTTTAGGGCTATATTTTCTCCTCCCTCAATGCCACCGACTACCGTTTCCAGGTCTTCTAATAAAGGTGGTGTTGCTTTTGAAAAATCAGAATCAATTGTTATATCGCGGGAAGCGTATGTTTCAGTAAGCGCCATGTCAAGGATTACATCTTCGCTGGGCGTTAATCCGCCAAGCATTATTCTTAGAAGTCCTACCAAACTGACAACATTGCTCCTGAGGATTTCTTCCGGTTTTTCGTCTTCGGTCGGGATGGGCAGGTCAAACGGGTTTATATGATGTTCAGATGTAAGGGAAATATTGAAAAATGATCCTTCAGTCGCTTCTGCCAGATATTGGTATTCATTTTCAGGGTCAATGATAATCACATCGGTTCCCATAACCATTGATCTTAATATTTCCAATTTTGTGAAATAACTTTTTCCACCTCCGGATTTTCCAAAGATAACGGTATTGGAATTTTCTAATTTAAATCGGTCAAAAAGTATTAAGCTGTTGTTGTGGCGGTTTATGCCGTAAAGTATTCCTTCGCCTGCCGATAAATCGGAAGAAATAAACGGAAAAGTCGTGGAAAGCGGTTCGGTATTTAAATTGGTATTTATTATAAGTTTATCCAATAATAATGGTGATGTTGAATGAAACCCTTGCTCTTGTTGGAATAAGGCGATTTTTGGATAAATTAATTTTGATTCAAAAAGCGAAATGATTTTCCCTTCTTTTTCATTAAGGTTCTCCACCGTATCGGCATATAAAGTTACATAAAGTCCAAATTTAAAAAATCGTTCGTTTCCTTGTTGGAGTTTGTCGCGTAACGATTCAATGTCTTTATAAGCCGTTTCTAATATTGGATCCCTGACTAACCCTCGTTCTCCTTGCAAGAATATTTGCGATTTAACTTCCGCTAATTTTTTTGTTAAATTTTTTAATATATCCTTACTGTCGGCCGGATGCATAAACATACTTATATCCATTATTTCGTCAAGATTGATAAGCGGTGAAAGCCATGCGGCGCTTAAATATCGCGGATAAGTGAAAATAAAAAATGTTTTGGCGAATTTCTCGCCTATTTGTATGTAATTGGGGGTAACTTTTAGAGCAGAAGGCGCGATAAAATCCAAAAGCGTCGTCGTTCCGTCCAATAATGTATTTTTAGAATTGTTATTTTTATTGAACATTTTGTATGCTTATATTTTCTATATTGGCGGATAGTTCCATTTTTTCCGCCAAATCGGGATTATATAAACTGTAATATAATTCAATGAGCTCTGTTGTTTTAAGTGGCGTTACTCGTATGCCGGCTCCCCGTAAAACTTGTTGGACAAATTCCACTCTTCGCCATAGTTGGTCTTTTTCTTGAAGAAATGTTTCGTTTTTTTCTTGCTTGGTTGTTTTTGACCAAAAAATATCTTTTATTTTTTTTATTGCGCCGCCTTTTTTCAGGGACTCAAGCTTGTAAAAAGAAACTATTATATAAAAATTTTTCACCATTATATTAGTTGTTTCCGTTAGAGTTTTAATAAAGTCGGCATATTCTTTTAGCTGGGTTGTTAAAAGTTCATTCGGTTGTTCTGCTTTTTTCGAATCAAGCAGGCGTAAATATTCTTTGATATTTAATTTTCGTGATTGAATTACAATTTGAATGGAGCTGTCAAGCGAATTTATGAATTCTTGGTAGCGATAAATAATCGCGTTTTGTTCGTCCTCCGACATTAGGGCGAAATTTAAGCTTGATGCTGTAAGAACCGCTCTTAATGATCCGTCTTTGAGGATTACAGTGTCGTTTTGGATGGTTTTAATCGGTATAAATGATTGGGAAGATTGAGCCATAAAATTATTAGTTATTATTTATATTATTTTCCTTGACATCCAGCAGTGAGGACAGGTTTTTTAGTTCTTTTTCCGACATTTTTTTTGCGGCATCTTTTTTTTGGTTTTTTTCTTGGGGCGCTTCTTCGGGAATAGAGGCGGAACTTTCTTTTTTCCATATATATTTTTGGCTGCTGAAAATAAAACTTATTAAGCTATTAATAAACGCGCTAAATGGTTTGCCGTTAATTTTTACAAATGCGAACATTACGGATAGCCCTCCGACAATCACCATAGCTATTATGAAGTATTGAAAAGTTAAAATGGTCCACAAAACAAAGCCGGTTGCCACCGCCGCTAAAAAGTATAAAAATTGGCGGATTGTAAGCGGTCCAAGTATTTTATCTTCAATGTCTATAAATTGCGGGATTTGATATTGGCGCATATAATAATAAATTTCTCTCCCTATGGGATGCGTCCCGTAGGGACATAATTTTTAATAAAATTTCAATATTTAAAATCACTTTTACTGTTGACGGTTTTTCAAATTTACTAAATTTCCTTTAATCAACGATTGTTGCGGGATATTGTTTCCGGTTACTGGTTCCAAATAATCGTCTTTTTTTTCATTGTATTCATCTTCCAGTACTGGAAGATTTTTAGGAGGAGCGTTGATTGTGGTTTGTTTTCTTTCGGAATTTTGGAATTTTCTTTGCAGTTCTTTCAGTTCTCGCGTTGCCTGATGGAAAATTTCTTTATTTATGTCCAAAGCGATTTTTTGGGCAAGTTCTCTGATTATGTTTAATGTCGCGGTAATTTTATTGATAAACTCCGAAACCGCTAGTTCGCCTAAAAAAATGTTTCTTATCAATAAAGCGATTTTTCTTGCCGATTCTATTGGCAGACCATAATTCATTGTTGTTATTTTTCTTATTTTATCCGTATTTTCAACTGATACGAGAACTTCTTGTATTGTTTGAGGGGAATCGAAAAATTGTTGAAGTTTTTTATCTCTTTCTAATGGCGTTTCGTTTTCACTAAAAACAAATAGAGGATTTATTAAGATATATTGTATCGTATCTTTTCTCATTTTATTGATACTATAAATTTTTATATGCTAAATATATGTTTAATGGTCCATATCAGCAGTATCGTAAGGATCGCGTTTTGGTTTGGGCGATTATTTAGGTGCTGAGGGGATTATTGTGTATAATTTTGCCGTTTTCGTTTTTCCTAAGCTTCGAATGGCGCTGGCGATGTCTTGAGCGCTTATAGTTTCCTTAATTTGTTCTTTTACATTGGCATCATCCAAAAATTCTGGTTTTTGTTTGGCAATATCATCCATAGATATATCGTTTTCTTCCCAAACTTCTCGGAACGCTTCCTTGAGAGTAATTTTTCTTCCTTGCGCTTCTGCCTCCTCCTTCCTTTCCCCCGCTTTGTAATTAAGCACTAAATCCAATCTTTTTTCTCCTACTATTTTTACGAAATTCTTTGATCTTACAGTGTCTTTGATTTTGCCGGTTTTTGGATCTTTTGCCTGTAAAACATTAAGCGCCATATTAAATTCAGGCGCGCTCTTAATTTCCCCCTTTTCACCAAGAAGAATGGCAGCCGCTTTTACTTCCGCTTTCGTTCCTTTCTTTTTCTCAACAATATCCTTGAGAGTATCTGATGAAGTGGTATGTTCCATTTTTTCTCTTGCTTCTTTTATGTCTTTTGTTTCCTGCGTTTCTTTTACGCCTTCTACGCCAAAATAAGCCGCCCATCCCTGCTCTCTTTCTCTAACGGCTTCTTTGCTTGGGGCTATCTTTTTCAACCAGCCGGTAGTGCGCCATTCATCAATTTTGGCGCCGACTCCGCTGGTAATACCCGAAGTGGCCAGCGGCGTTTTAACTCCCCAATTATACGCTTGTTTTTTCGCCGTATTTAGCACCTTAAAAGCTATATTAACGCCCATAGAATTTGTTTTTTTTGCGACGACGATTGACGCATAAAGCATTATGATAATCGCCAGATATTGCAAAAGATTGGAAGTATCGGCGAGAAAACTAGAGCTAGTGTTAATGTTATTGCTTACTTGCTTTGTAAATTGTTCGTAGGCGGATAAATTTATCGCCATTTGGGCCGATAAATACATAAAAAATCCGATAGCCGCTCCGAAAAAAGTATGTTGTAAAAATAAGCTCCACCATTTTTTCCAGTAGGTTTCTGTATTTGGCAGAATATAGGCGAGCCAGGCAAGAGGCGCCAAAATAACAAGAATCCATAAAATAACGATTCTGATTATTAGCATAACCGCTAGAATAAAGAAAGCGAGAGCGGCAATAAAGGGAAAAGCGGCGTTGAAAAACATTGTCGCGATAGCGGTCAATTTTTCGGCATAGCCATTGCTTATCGCTTCAATATAGCTGGGAGAAGTGAACATAGTTCCGGCTTTCATATGGTTGTATAAGAACATCGCCAAGCTTCCTTCCGATGTCACTCCATTAGTAAAGGTTATCATTACAATTTGCCCGGCATCTATAATTACTCCCGCTATAACGCGGCTGAAATTTATAAAAAATGCAATGAAAATCAGTTTTGGCAGAGTTCGTTTTATGTTAATTCCCCCTACATCTACACGCAAAATCACGGAAAAAGAGATGACTAACATTATCAGCATAAAAATCATATTGGCGAAGTTCCTGGTGATAGTCCAGCCTTGTTTTACGAAATAAGAGTTTGTAAGAGAAAGAGCGTTAAAATCCGGGCTTAGAACACGATCAAATAATCCTCCGGCCAAGCCAAGAAAAGTGATTGCTATATAGCTGGCGGCTTCTCCAATTACGTAAATAATACTAAATACAGTGTTTGATACAAAATCCCCTGCATAGGCATCTGTAAAACGCAAAGGCAATAAAATACTCGTTACCGCTAAAAAGAGTATAAGACTCCGGAATAGTATTTTACTTTTAGGTTTTAATATTTTTATGTTCAAAATTTAAAATATTTATTTTATGGTTCGTTGTATTTCGGATTTCTTCCATCATAACAAGTCATATCTAATTTTACCTTGCCTTGCTCATCTTTTTTTTCTAAACAAAACCATTCTTTAAGTATTCTGGAGAAAGTTGATGTTTCGTTCTGTGGTAAATACATTTGGTTTATGTCTTTATACCATCGGTTTAAATAGTAATCTTTACCGATTTCTTTTGGGTATTCTCCTTTTAAGTCTTCAAAATATTCTTTTGGCAACTCTGCGTATTTATATGCATCTTCCCATGGCGCGGGCAATTCCACTATTTTTTGCTCATTTTCTTCCAATGTTGGCGTATAAAATTTTGTGATATATTCATCGTTTTCAAATTTGTATCCGGCGCCATTGGAAATAATCATGCCCTCTTCGTTATTATTGATAGCGCTATTTTCCGCCGGATATTTATACGCTTTTTGCGCCAAATCAAATTGCGCTTGCGCCGCCGCC
>JBBTRL010000052.1:0-5374 GCA_038065195.1 Patescibacteria group bacterium | reverse complement strand
AATGTAAATAACATTATCTTATTCCGGTCCAATCCCATGAGCCAATGTCAACACACGACCGGATTCAGACACAATAACCCCCGACAAAGAAGATTTAATAAACGATTCGCTCCCAAATCTGTATGGACTGTATGGACCGTAATTAAATACTAATTTTTCATATGGATCATCGTCAACATCAACGCGATGATTAAAACCTTCTATAATCTCAGCCAATTTTTTTCGAGTCGCCTCGTCGTAGCGTCCAAAATTTACTATCGTACACGATGGCGGTCCAATCCCATCGCGTACCAATTCCCTTGTTTTTTCTTCACCAACCGCGCCAAACGCCGATTGAATAAAAAAGACAAGAGCAACCAACGCAAGAAAAAACAACAAACCAGCAATCATATTTTTCATTTTTAATTCCTTTCTTTATCATATATATTTATAAATTTTCAAAGAATCATAATATACTATCATAAAAAAATTAATATGTCAAATATAAATCAGCGGATAAATTGACATATTTTAATAATTCAATACAATAGAAATATAATAACTGAATTTTCAAATCCCAATTGTCAATTACAAATCGCTACGCGGATTAACGATTTTTGAAAATTGAAAATTGAAAATTGAAAATTATTGCTACTATGTCTATCTCACTACATTCATTAAAAAAAGGAATGTTTGTTATAATAAGCGAAGAACCGTATCAAGTTCTTGAAGCCGATTTTTTGCGTATGCAACAAAGAAAACCGGTCTTGCAGGCAAAAATAAAAAATCTCATCAATGGCAAGATAATTGAAAAAAGCTTCAAACCGGGCGATACGATTGAAGAGGCCGACATTACAAAATCATCTGCGGAATTTTTTTATCAAACCAAAGATGAATTATTTTTCAAGGAAAAAAATGGAAGAATCGGATTTCCCAAAAACGATATTGCCGACAAAATTCCTTTTATCGCCAAAGGCGTTTCAATAACTTTGATGAAATTCGGCGAAAAAGTCATCGGCATAGAACTTCCGCCAAAAGTTGACTTAAAGGTAATCTCCGCGGCCGATGCCGTCAAGGGCGACACGGCGCAAGGCAAAACCGTAAAAACCGTGGAAACTGAAACTGGATTTGAAGCCAAGGTGCCACTTTTCATAAAAGAAGGCGATGTTATACGAATCAACACGGAAACGGGAGGTTATGTGGAAAGAGTAAATTAAGTTTTAGGTTATGGACTATGATTTTTGAAAATAAAAAAAACCGCTGATAATTTTTTTTAACTACCAACGGTTCTAAATAATATTTTATTCTTAACGAAATTTTTCCAAACAAGCATCAAAAATTTCTTGACGAGAAAATAATATTGCAATTGTTTCCTTATCTTGCTCAATAACGATCCTTGTTCCCGATTCCAAATCAGCAATATTATCAAAAATACCAATAACTATCTTATACTTCTTGGTCAATACCGCCAATTCATTATAAGCGATATTAACTTCATTAAATAATTCATCTGTCATTTTATCTTTATTCAAAATTTCTTTGACGACTTCAAGAAATTCATAATCTTTTTGCGCCGCCTGAAACGTATAATAATCCCTCTTAGCGAAAACTGAAGAGCTAACCATCTCCGCGCCATGAACCCGCTCGCAATGACCCAAAAAAACGCCCGATGCAAAACCCATAATAATGATCAACAACGCAATACCGCAAGCTAAAAGCCATTTCATTTTAAGCTCCTTTCAATTTTTCAATCTGCGCCGGAGAAATCTTATATCGCGCGATAATCCGCGACCATTGCCATTCCTCCAACCAACGCCAAAAATAATGACCGCTAACACAATCTATTTCTTTGATACCGCCAAGCGCATGCAAATAAATAAATGACGCGCCGTATGGTTCCAATCGCGTAATTTCAATCATATCAAAATGATTCTTAAAAGCAAAATGTATTATTCCCGGCATCGGCGGTTGGAATTCAAAAACCATTCTTCGCATCGCCGCCATTGCCCGCCGAACCAAACGGGATTTATCTCGCCCGTTGCGGCAATTAAACCAATTCAGTTTTCTCGTTTTCATTTTTATCGCCTCCAAATCTGAAATTTTTTATTTTTTTATGTCAAAATACTTTTTATAATAATAACAAAAATTTATAAAATTGTCAATGACCGAAACGGAAAAAATTTATCTTAACGCCTTCAATACTATGATTCTCGTCGGTCCGACTCGCCTTGCGCAAATCATAAAATATTTTCCGGATATGAAAACCGCCTGGGACGCGCCGGCCGGAGAATTTGAAAAAATATTCCCCGATTCAAAAATAGCACGCTCCATCGCTGAAGCGCGAAATAAAGTTAATCCTGAAAAAGAATTTGAAAAATTAGAAAAAGAAAATATAATGATAATAACAATTAACGATAAGGAATATCCAAAACTATTAAAAGAAATTTATACTCCCCCGCCAATGCTATATATTAAAGGGTTATTTAACGAAAACGATATTTGCATTGGTGTCGTTGGAACGCGCCGAATGACGCTTTATGGAAAAGAAGTCGCAATAGACATAAGCGCCGGTCTTGCGGTCGCCGGCGTAACAATTGTAAGCGGCCTTGCCAAGGGCATTGATTCAGTCGCCCATAAAACTGCCTTGGAAAATAATGCCAGAACAATCGCGGTGCTTGGATCAAGTTTAGACAAAAATAGCATATACCCGCCGCAAAATAAAAATCTGGCAGAAAAAATATGCCAAAATGGCGCAATTATCAGCGAATATCCTATCGGCATGCCCGCGCTTCCTCAAAATTTTCCCCAAAGAAATAGAATAATCAGCGGTCTGTCTCTTGGAGTTTTAATAGTTGAAGCTAAGGAAAAATCCGGCGCGTTGATTACGGCAAATAATGCCATTGAACAGAATCGCGAAGTCTTTGCCGTACCGGGTCCCATTACTTCGCTTAATTCCGTCGGCCCCAACAACTTAATAAAAACAGGCGCTAAAGCCGTAACATGCGCCAATGATATTCTGGAAGAATTAAATCTGGAAAAAATCGCTGAACATAAAGAAATTAAGAAAATCATTCCTGACTCCGAGGAAGAAGCGATAATTCTTAAACTGCTATCAAAAGAACCAACTCATATTGACAGACTGGTTGAAAAAAGTAATATAAACGCGTCCAAAATAAATTCAACGCTTATTGTGATGGAAATGAAGGGAATGGTGCGAAATTTAGGAAGAATGAATTATATAATAAATTAAAGGATATGAAACTTATTATCGTGGAATCGCCAACTAAAGCCAGAACCATTTCCAAATTTCTCGGGAAAAATTTTACCGTAATGTCTTCTTATGGTCATGTTCGCGATCTGCCGAAAAAAGAATTAGGCATTGATATTGAAAATGATTTTAAACCAAAATATGTAATTCCGCTCAATGCAAAAAAACAGGTAATGGCGCTGAAAGAACAAGCAAAAAAATCAGATTCAGTGATACTCGCAACAGATGAAGACCGCGAAGGCGAAGCCATCGCTTGGCACATCGCCAATATATTAAAACTAAAAGATGAACAATGCGAAAGAATCGTTTTTCACGAAATTACAAAAAAAGCAATTGAAGAAGCGCTGAAAAATCCGCGAAAAATAAATTTAGGATTAGTTGACGCCCAGCAAGCGCGACGAATTTTAGACCGTTTAGTCGGCTACAAACTTTCACCGTTCCTTTGGAAAAAAGTTGCCAAGGGTCTTTCCGCCGGCAGAGTGCAATCAGTCGCAGTGCGAATTATAGTTGACAGGGAACGCGAAATTAAAGCGTTCAAACCACAAGAATATTGGCATATTTATTGTATTTTTGAAAAAGGAGAAACCCAATTCACCGGAGATCTCGCGCGTTTTCAGAATAAAAAAATCGGGAGATTAGATGTAAAAAACGAAATGGAAGCGCAAAAAATAAAAAAAGAACTTACGGGACAAAATTTCCAAATATCAAAACTGGAACAAAAAGAAATTTTAAAATACCCCAATCCTCCCTTTACCACAAGCACGCTTCAGCAAGCCGCATCGGTCAGCCTGCATTTTTCCGCAAAGCAAACAATGAGAATAGCGCAACAACTTTATGAGGGCGTTCAAATAGACAAAGAACAAACCGGCCTCATAACATATATGAGAACCGATTCATTTAATTTAGCCGATGACTTTCTAAATAAATCCCAAAAATTTATTTCAAACTCTTTTGGCAATAATTACGGTGTTGCCGTCCCGCGCAGATTTAAAACAAAATCAAAAGGAGCGCAGGAAGCGCACGAAGCCATAAGGCCTACCGACCCCGAAAGAACGCCAGAATCAATACGGGAGTATCTTGATCCTCAACAATACAGACTTTATAGTCTTATCTGGAGGCGCGCTGTCGCTTCACAGATGGCGGAAGCCGTTTTTGATTCAACGAAAGCCGAAATAAAATCCGACAATGAATACTTTTTCTTATCAAAAGGAGAGGTGATGAAATTTGACGGTTTCTTAAAAGTTTACAGCCAAAAAGAAATAAAAGACAAAATTTTGCCATCATTAAAAGAAGAAGATAAAATAAATATGCTTGATATAAAAACCGAACAAAAATCCACCGAACCGCCGGCAAGATACAGTGAAGCGGCGTTAATAAAGATTTTGGAAGAAAAAGGCATTGGCCGGCCATCCACTTACGCCCCGACAATCTCCACTATTCAAGACCGAAATTATGTCTTGAAAAACGAACAAAAAAAACTTCAACCCACGGAAATGGGAACAATAGTCAGCAATCTTTTAGTGGACCATTTTCCCGATATTGTTGATTTTGATTTTACGGCAAAAATGGAAGAAAATTTAGACGAAATCGCCGAAGAAAAAAGGAAGTGGTCGCCTATGATAAAAGAATTCTATGAACCGTTCGCGAAAAATCTGAAAAATAAAAGTCAGGAAATAAATAAAAAAGATATTACCGAAGAAGAATCTAATGAAATATGTGAAAAATGCGGAAAAAAAATGGTAATCAAGTTAGGAAGATACGGAAAATTTATCGCCTGCTCAAATTATCCGGAATGCAAAAACACAAAACCCCTTAACGATGCTGAAAAAACCGACGAAAAATGCGAAAAATGCAACTCGCCTATGAAAGTAAAGCATGGCCGTTTCGGCGCTTTTCTGGGATGTTCAAAATATCCCGAATGTAAAAACATAAAATCGTTCGCAAAAATCATAGGAGTAAAATGTCCAAAATGCGGTGAAGGAGAAGTGGCGGAAAAAATGACTAAAAAAAGAAGAATGTTTTTCGGTTGTAATCGCTGGCCAAAATGCGATTTCGCGTCATGGAAAAAACCGGAAATGCCCGATAATTCTAAAAATTAAAATAATCCCGCCCCGCAATATTGCGGGG
>JBBTRL010000051.1:0-3774 GCA_038065195.1 Patescibacteria group bacterium | reverse complement strand
CCTTAAACTTCCATATTTTTTCGCGGTAAATAGACGGAACATTGATGCCTCTTGTGATATAAGGAGATTTTGCGGCTATTTCAATAAGATCCAGCGGTCGTTGGACGCCATCATAAATTGAGCCCATAAGACCGGGACCTAATTCTACGGTTAAAGGAGCATCGGTTAAATAAGCCGGATCGCCCGGTCCGATGCCGCTAGTTTCTTCATAAACTTGGACGGAAATTTTATCTTCTTTTATTTCTATTATTTCACCGATTAATTCTTCTTTTCCGATTTTTACCACATCATACATTTTTGCGTTTTCCATCCCTTCGGCGACGACCAATGGTCCGGAAACTTTGATTATTTTACCTTGTTTCATAATATCTTGAAATTTGGAATATGAAACCTGAAATCAGATGCATCAAGTTTTAGGTTCCGTGTTTCAGTTTTAAGTTTTAAGTTTTAAGGGTAAGTTTACTGCCAATCGCTCTCTCCATCATTTTTTCTAAACCGGCAAGCGTGGCGCCTTGTTTTTCGGTAGGTGATGGAAGTGAAATTATTGCCGGCAAAATTTTATTTTTAAATTTTGCTATTTCCGTTTCCAGTTTTTTGTGCCAATCGGAAGTGATGAAAATTACGGCATAATTATTATTTCCATTCTCTTCATTTCTAATTCGCGCTAAAATTTCTTCGCCGTCTCTTTGCGTTGCAATATTAAAAATTTCAATCCCCAGAGATTTTAAAGGAAGAACTATATTCTCATTTCCGATAATGGCTACTTTCATATTATATTTTTTAGGCGCATTTTAATTTCTTCAATCGGTATATTGTTTATTTTCCCTGTCATTATCAATCGGATATTGGTATTCATAGTTTTTTTCATAATGGCGTAATGAAAAATTATTTCCGGTCCGCCGGATATTTTTTTGACTTCTTCTTTAAGACGGTTTAACGCGAACAATTCAAGGTTTTTTTCCAATAATACAATATTATAATTTGAAGAAAATTCTTCCCAAATATTTTCCCATTCTTTAGAAAATTCAATTTGTTTTTTAAGAAAATTAATAAGATTTTGATCTTCCGTTTTTATTGTATCGGCAAGTTTTTCAATAGAAATTGCGCCTCCTTTTATTAACTGTTTTTTTATTTCTTTGAGCGGTAAACCGATTTTTTTCGCGCGAAACATATTTTTTATATTTGAAACATCAATAGTCAATTTATAGAAATCAGTTGCAATGGCGCTTTTAATTTCGCGGGAGAGCGTCAATGCGCATTGGAAATATTCCGCGTCTATTACCGCTTCAATGAATTTATTTTCATTTTTCTTTTTAATCAAATTTTTTATAATAGCGACGGTTTTTTTGAATGCCGGATAATTTTCAAGGTTGGTTTTATTTTTAATGGCGTTTCTTATTTTTACCGGATTTATTGTTCCAAGAGATGAATATTCTTCTTTTTCAATATGAATACCGGAAATTTTTTCTTTTACGGCCAGTTTCAGATTAAAAAAGTCTTCTTCCAGAAAAACCAGCCGGTAAAGCGCGCGATTCGCGAGTTTTTTAATGAATTTTTTCAACTGTTCGTTGTCCCGTTTGATGGCGATTTCGAAATCATCCACTTCCAGACCGAGTAAATTGTCTTTTATGTCGGTATCGTTCAAAACGCTGAAAGCGTTTTTGGCTTCCGGCGAATCTATCATTCTAATGAGATCGTTCCGATCTGTTACGTTTTTTTCTAAAACCCGGATTAGTCCGGTGGCGTATTCGTTCATACCCAGTATATCAACCCCGTAGTACAACCTCCGGTTGACTACGGGGCTTCGCTTCCTGGATAATTAAGGAAGCGTAGCGAACGTAGTGAGCGGAGCCCCGTACACGATGCGAAGCATTGTTGTACGGGGTTGTATTACTGGGCATACTCATTAAATTAAAATAATATTTTCCCGATTTCAATAACCGTTTTTTCTTTGAGTTGCAGCATTACCGTTTTTAGCGTATTGTCTATGTCCATATTTTCGGTTTTGAAAATAAAACCGCCATCATTACTGTTTAAATATTCGTTGCTTATTTCGCGCGCAAGACTTTTTTTTCGTAAAATATCCGAGATGAGTTTTTTGTCTTTTTCCGCGCAATAAATTTGCCCGTCCGTTTTCGAAGGCAATTCTTCGATCAGGCTGTCCATAAGATCGGAATAATATTCCGACGAATTGTTTCCGATTTTTTTCGTTGCTTTTTCATAGATTTCATTGATGAGTTTTTGTTTTTTTTCCAAAATTTCGTTTTTCGCGCGAAAGTCGGCTTCGTTTCGCGCGTTTTCCAGGAATTTTCCCTTTTTTTCCGCTAATTTTTCTTCAAAATCGCGTTTTAGCGATATCAATTCCCGTTTCGCTTTTTTAGCGAATTCG
Organism: Patescibacteria group bacterium; assembly: GCA_038065195.1. Classification (GTDB taxonomy): domain Bacteria; phylum Patescibacteriota; class Minisyncoccia; order GWA2-38-13b; family GWA2-38-13b; genus GWA2-38-13b. The sequence goes on along the minus strand of JBBTRL010000051.1, from coordinate 1,385 downwards.
GCGAGCTGTTTTTGCCCGTCTTTGTTTATTTTTTTTATTTCCATTTCGGAGTCGGTTTTTATTTTTTGCAAAATAGCGTCAAGAGGCATAAAAACTTAGATAAAAAATTAAAAATCAAAATGTAAAATTCGGGCATCAAAAATCAGATTGACTGATTTTTGATGAATTTTTAATTTTTAGCAGGAAAATTATAATCAGTTAGCCGATGTTTATTCCATTAATCAAAATAATCGAAGTCAGAAGCCCCAATACCGCGTATGTTTCCACCATAGCCGCCAAAATAATCGCTTTTCCGGATTCACTTGGTTGTTTGACGACTATATTCATTCCGGCTATGCATACCTTGCCTTGATAAATGGCTGAAATAAATCCAGCTATGGCGACCGGCAAACAAGCAAGCAATAATTGTAAGCCGATAGAAGGGCTTATTTGAGATATTTGACCGCCAAGCAAACCGACTTTTTGAACAGCCATAATCGCGCCGAGAAATCCGTAGATTCCTTGTGTTCCGGGCAATGCCTGAAGAACTAATATTTTACCGAATTTTTCCGGTTCTTGCGTCATTATGCCGGCGCCGACTTGTCCGGCTTTTCCTACGGCTAAAATAGAGCCGGCCCCGGACGCTATGACGGCTATCGCGGCGCCCGCGATTACATAAATCAGACCTAATGTCATAAATTATAAAATCCGAAATTAGAAATCCGAAATTCGAAACAGTAATTAAATTCAAATATTCAAAATTTTAAAACATTTTTGCTTATTGGAATTTTGTATTTTTAATTTGTTTCGGATTTAGTATTTCATTCTTCGAATTTATTTTATTGTTAATTAATAACTCTAATATAATTATTTTTTCTTGTAAATGGTTTAAATCTTCTTCCTCCGCCTTCCATAAATTTCGGGAAAAATTCAACATATTGCAATCTGCCGGAATGGATAAACGCGCCTAAAACATTGATAACGATATTGAATAAATGTCCGCCGATAAGAACTATTCCCGCCACGATCCATCCCATCCATTCAAACGGCATCATATCTTTAAAAATCATAGCGACTAAATTTATAACCATCGCGATAATGCCGGTGGCAAGACCGAGCGCTAAAAGGCGAGAATATGATAATATATCGCCTAAATAGTTGATAAGTCCGTATAAACTGATAATGCCTATGCCAAATTTCAATAAAATATTTTTTTTTGCTCTTCCCTGAGTCAAAATTATTGCGCCAAGACCGGCAAAAAGAATATATTTTGCGATTACCGCCATATTTGGCAATAACGCGAGTTTGTCGGACACCAGCCAAAACATTATCGCCGCAAGTAAGAAATCCCATACGGCATAATCCATAAGCGCTTTTTTCCAGTCGCCTTTTTTGAAATGCCACCA
>JBBTRL010000050.1:0-2599 GCA_038065195.1 Patescibacteria group bacterium | reverse complement strand
AATGGAATCGATACTCTTTATTCTCATAACAGTCGAAATTTAGTTTCAGTCGGAGAATTCGTGGAGCAGGGACAGCTTATCGCTTTAATGGGGACAACCGGCCGTTCAACCGGCTGTCATGTGCATTTTGAAGTCAGAGGAGCGAAAAATCCGTTTATAAGGTATTAATCATTAATATCATATTTTGTATTTAAAAAAACAATCCTGATTAAAATCGGGATTGTTTTTGTGATTTGAAACCCGGTCTCCCGAATTGAAAGAGACCGGGTTTCCCGTAGTAATTCAAGGTAGTTAGTTTAAAAATTATCTTTTGGCCGGTATTGCAGAGCTTCAGCGATAAAATCGCGTTTTATATCTTCACTTGCGGCAAGGTCGGCAATTGTGCGGGCGAGTTTAAGTATTTTATGCACGGATCGTCCCGAAAGTTGCATTTGATTTGCCGCGGCGCGTAACATAGAATCTGTTTCATGGTCTATTTTGCAGTATTTTTGCATTTGCCTCACATTCATTTCACTATTTGTTTGTATATTTTCGCTGGCATATCTTTTTTGTTGCAAGTTTCGGGCTCTTTGCACCCGTTTTCTTATTTCCAATGACGATTCCGCCATTTGTTCGGAAGTTAATTTTTCGTATTTTATTCTGGGGACTTCTATATGTATGTCAATTCTATCCATAAGCGGACCGGAAATTTTTCGTTGGTATTTTGATACTATTGATGGCGAGCAATAACATTCTTTTTGATGATCGTTGTAATTTCCGCACGGGCAGGGATTGGTCGCGGCGGCTAAAGTAAAGCGAGCCGGAAAAGTGACTGTTTCTTTGGCGCGAGAAACCGTAACTGTTCCGTCTTCAAGTGGTTGACGGAGATTTTCCAGAACATTGCGCTGGAATTCCGAAAATTCGTCAAGAAATAAAACGCCCCTGTGGCTTAAGCTTACTTCTCCCGGTTTTGGATATGCGCCGCCTCCGATTAAACTTATGCCCGAAGCGGTATGATGGGGACTTCTAAATGGTCTTACGGTAATTAAAGGATTGTTTGGACCAAGTCGTCCGGCTATACTGTAAATTTTCGTTACTTCTAATATTTCATCAAAAGTCATTTGCGGAAGAACAGAAGCAAACGCTTTGGCAAGTAAGGTTTTTCCAGAACCAGGCGGACCGGACATTAGTATATTGTGAGCGCCGGCCGCCGCGATTTCCAGCGCTCTTTTAGCGCTTTCCTGGCCCTTTATGTAAGCGAAATCGCAGATTATTTTTTCTTCGCAAATATAGTCCTCTATTTTTGAAATAGGGTGAGACGGTATTTCGTCGGATCCATTAAGATGAAGCATTAATTCTTTTAAATTTTTAAGCGGAATTATGGAGACTCCTTCTATAATACTGGCTTCTTTGGCGTTATCGCTGGGCACAAATACCGTTTTAAAACCTTGTTTTTTGGCCATAATAACAGTTGGCAGAATCCCATTTACTTTTCTTAATGATCCGTCAAGCGCCAATTCGCCGACAAAAATTTTATTACTCGTGTCGGTTTTTATTTGCTCCGAGGCAATTAAAAAACCCACGGCGATGGGCAAATCATAATAACTTCCTTCTTTTTTTATATTAGCCGGCGCCAGGTTTACAATTATTCGTCTGTTGGTTTTATTGGGGGCGTCATATTCGCTGTTTTTTATGGCGGCCGATACGCGTTCCTTTGATTCTTCCACCGCTTTATCCGGAAGTCCCACAATATTAAAACAGTGGAGCCCTCTGGTGAGATCCACTTCCACTTCTATTGGAACAGCGTCCAATCCTAAAATCGCTGATGAGAAAATTTTTGCCGGCACTATAGATTTATTAAATGAATTTATTTAGAATACAATATTTGCGATTGCTATTATACCTATGATAAACCATATGACTTGTAATCCGAATGATGCCCACGCTTTTTTCTTGAAAACACTTATTCCCAAAAATACGGCTCCCGATGCATTCATTATTTGATAAATTAGGCTTTGACTACTTATTACATCATTGGAAACTAAAAAATAAGCCATTACTACTAAAATTGTGCCAGCCCAACCTAATATTTCGTAAATCATATTTTTAGATTACTTGTTAATAAATAATTTAATTAACTTTATTGTTTTTATGGCACCTCATACAATGCCTTGCTTCCGGATAAAGTTTTAGCCGCGCATCGCTTATATTTTTTTTACATTCTTCACAGATTCCGTATTTGTCCTTTTCTATTTTTTTCAAAGCCGCGTTTATATTCTTAATTCTTGATTCAAAATTGCGTTCCAGCGAAAGGGCATTGTCGTACATCGCAATTTCAATGGCGTTATCATCGGCGGAATCTCCTATTTGTGGCATTTTCGTTTCATAATCGTCCCTTACGCTTGCATTTGGTTTGGCAAAAGACTGGAGCTGTTTTTTAAGTTTTTTCTTTTCCCCTTCCAATAGTTTTTTAAATTTTTCTAAAGTTTTTTTCTCCATAGCAATAGCATCTTTTTATTTTATAAAATAATAATATCAGTTTTTACAGCGTAAATCAATAGTGTCTCTATTGTACCAAACTCGCACCTATTTCCAAAACAAATGATGTGCCACGCGCGGA
>JBBTRL010000049.1:3524-5390 GCA_038065195.1 Patescibacteria group bacterium | reverse complement strand
GCGGACGGGGAGCGGCAGGATCTTAAATTGGTTATTGCCGGCGGGCGTGGCTGGCTTTATAAAGAATTATTTAATTATGTCGGCGCTTCAAGATATAAAGATGATATTATTTTTTTAGGCCGCGTGTTGGATGAAGAAAAAGAAATTTTATATTCATTGGCGAAAGTTTTTGTGTTTCCAAGTTTTTTTGAGGGTTTTGGTTTTCCGCCGTTGGAAGCGATGGCTTGCGGAACGCCGGTCGTAACATCAAATGTTTCTTCTTTGCCGGAAGTGGCGGGGGATTCCGTTTTAATGGTAAATCCTTATAGGATAGATGAGATTGCCAATACTATGAAAGCATTTTTAAACGACAGTAATTTTAAAAATATGATGACAGAAAAAGGGAGGGAAAGAGCGCGTCAATTTTCGTGGCAAAAATGCGCGGAGGAAACATTGGATTTTATTTTAAAATAGTATGAACCTCGTTAGAAGTCTTTGGCGGAAAAAATTGTTAAATTTTTTCCGCGCTGGATAAACGAGGTAATAGCGAAAAATAAATTATGTTGCGAATAAATTATAATAATCACATAAAACAGACTTCTAACGGGGTGAAAAAAAATAAATATACAATCGGAATAGACGCGCGAATGTATGGAGCGTCTCAAACGGGCATCGGTACTTATATTGAGTATCTTATAAAAAATTTGCTTGAAATTGATCCCGTAGCGCAACAAGTTGACTATGGGGCAGGTCAACTTAATTTTTATAAAATTTTTTTGATGGAGCCGGAATTCGGCAATTTTAAAATTAGTCAAGAAAATGTTGAAAAAATAAAAGTAAACAGTCGTTGGTACGGTTGGCGAGAGCAATTGGTTTTCCCATGGCAGATAGCGCGTGAAAAAATTGATTTGATGCATTTTCCGCATTTCAATGTTCCTGTTTTTTATCGCGGAAAATTCATAACAACCATTCACGATTTAACGCCTTTGTATTTTCCCGGCCGTAAAATGGGCGGTTCTTGGTTTAGGAAAAAAGCTTTTAATTTTGTTTTTAGAAATGCCGCGCAAAAAGCCGAAAAAATAATAGCCGTTTCCAATTATACTAAAAATGATTTAATGAAAAATTTTTCAGTTGACGAAGAGAAAATAAAAGTTATATATGAGGGAATTAAAAAGTTGCCAAATAAAAATTTCGTAAATTTGGAAAATTATAAAATAACAAAGCCTTATATTTTATATGTTGGCGTTTGGCGTCAGCATAAAAATTTAGTCGGACTAATTAGGGCGTTTGATATTTTAGTTAAAAAATACAATATGGATTTACAGCTTGTTTTGGTTGGCAGTGAAGATCCTTATTATCCGGAAATAAGGAAAATATGGGAAAGCTTGGATCTCGCGGATAAGATAATAACGCCGGGTTTTTTGAGCGATGATGAATTAGCGAATTTTTATCAAAACGCCGCTTTATTTGTTATTCCTTCTTTTGCCGAAGGGTTTGGTTTTGTCGGCTTGGAAGCGGCTATGGCGGGAACACCGGTTGTTTCTTCAAATGTTACTTCTCTACCGGAAATTTTAGGAGAAGGAGCGGTTTATTTTGACCCTTACGACGTGAACGATATGGCCGAAAAAATGCGCACTGTTTTGCTTGATGCCAATTTAAGAAATAAACTGATTGTCAAAGCATACGAAAATCTTAAAAAGTACAGTTGGCAAAAAATGGCGCGGGAAACATTGGAATTATACAGAGACGCGCTATATTTAAGGGGATAGTCGTAAATTAGTTCTCTATCCGATACGATATCGGATAGTGTATTTTTTCCTCTTCCCCTTTCAGGGGAAGGCGGGGATGAGGTTTTATATTCCAACCTCACCCCCAACCCTCTCCTGA
>JBBTRL010000049.1:0-3424 GCA_038065195.1 Patescibacteria group bacterium | reverse complement strand
AAGGAGAGGGAGTATTCCAACCTCACCCCCAACCCTCTCCTGAAAGGAGAGGGAGTATTCCAACCTCACCCCCAACCCTCTCCTGAAAGGAGAGGGAGACGCAATAAAAGTTATCCACAATCCGATATCGTTTGATATCGGATTGTGTTGTATAATATATATATGATTGCCAAAATTTATATAATGAAAAATATCGTTTTATTCAGAAATGGCAATTGCAAATATGCTGGAGGATTTTAACAAGAAATATATCTCTCTTTATGAAGCTTCAACACTCTGTTTTTATTCACAGGATTATTTAAGTTTGCGCGCGCGGCAAGGAAAATTAAAGGCGATAAAAATCGGCAGAAATTGGATGACGACCGCCGAGTGGTTAACCGAATATACCGCGCAAAATAATGGCAATGGCAATAATGATTTTGATAAAAATATCAGTTTTTCGGAAAAGACGAAATTGAAAGAGATGAAAATAGAAATGCCATTATCGTTTCCATCGGTAGAATCAGAAATAATAGTTGGTGAAAAATGGCATAAATTATTTTCGGCGATACAATCGGGGATTGTTGGTTTTTTTAAATTTTCATTGTTAGTCGCGGAATTATTTTTCAGTTTTCTGAAAGTCGGCGCGATTTTTTTGGAAAATATTTTCAGATTATTTTTGTCGGCAATCGGCAATATTTTTTTTCGTGTTAAAAATTTGCAGTGGAAAAATTTTGCAAAGTTGCCGTTCGCGGAAAGTTTCGCGATCGCGATGATGGCGTTTTTATTTTTATTTGGAATTTCTTTCGCGAAAAATTTTTCCGTTGTTTCAAATAATATTCCGGCGGTTGCAAGCGCGGTAGCGGATGATTTAAAAAATATTTACAAGGATATCGCAGACGAGATGGTTTTCGGATTACGGCTTCATGCCGATATTGCGGATATTCAATATGATAATTTAATTTCTTATGTTTCCGGATTTTATTTTGATATAAAAAATATTTCCGATCGTAGTAAAATTGTTTTTGGAAATAACGCGGCGCGGATTTATAAAAATATCGCCGTTAATAAAAAAATAACAATCGCCGGAGAAATCGGTTTTTCATTTTTTTCCGCTTTAGACGGAACAGTATCGGAAATCGGCAACAATCTGACCGCTTCTGTTTTTTCTCCTTTCATTAAAGCCGCCAATAAATTTTCCCAATGGAATAATATTGTGGAATCCAAATTCGGCGATGCTTATTTGAAAACATTATCTTATATTATTCCCGGCTATACGGTGGATATATTAAATCAACAGCCGGCGCAAACTTATCGTCTTCCCGGAATTCAGGAAACGATAATTAAAGAAATAGTAAAGGAAACAATAATTAAAACTCCTCCGACGGAAAAAATAATCAAGCAGGAAATTCAGAAAATTACTGAAACGGAAAAAGTTACGGAAGTAACAAAAATAACTGAAACCGTCAAAGACACCGATGTCGCGGAAATTAACAATAGAATTACCGGAGTGGAATCAATGATAGCGAGCGTGCGAACAAGCGATAATTATATTTCTACGCCCCGTGTTTTTAATGAATCCGGCGATCTTACATTTACCGCTCGGGGAGGAGGCAGTATTTTGTTGTCCGCCGATAATGGTCTTCAACTTCACGGCGGTCAGATAATTTTAGATGCCACCGGCGCCTTCAATACAATTCCTTATATTACCGTAAAAGATACTTTAAGTTTAGACAATACGAATCTTCGGCAAACCGGTTCCTCTCAGACAAACACTATGGAAGGAAATTTAACGGTTCAGGGGAATACTATTGTTGGCGACGCGTCTGCGGATACATTAACAATAAATTCCTCTATCAATTCCGATTTAATTCCTTTAACAACTAATGTTTATAATTTAGGTTCATTAACCAATCAATGGAAGTCTCTTTATGTTTCCGGTTCCACAATATATCTTGACGGCACAGCCATCAGCAATAACAGCGGAACTCTTGCTTGGGCGGGATCGGGAGGCATTCAGTCAACAACAGGAACATCCACTCTTAATATTTTAACAATTTCCGGCAATACCGTTATTGGCGATGCTACTGGCGATGAAATAACTTTAAATAGTCGTTTCGTCAGTTCAATAGTTCCGAAATTGGACACTAATATTGATTTGGGAACAAGCGCTTTGCGTTTCAATAATCTTTACGCGTTGACAATGAATGTCGCCGGCACTAATAATTCCGGTCAGGCGGCGTTTTCGTATAATCCTCCCAATTCTTCCATTGCCAATTCTTCCGTATTTATTAATCCGACTACCGCTGATACTAATGATGCTCTTTTAGGTATTGCTATTGCCGGTTCGGAACGGTTTCGCGTTGACGCGGAAGGCGATATTTCCACCACCGGCTCCGCCACCTTCGGCGACGCTTCGTCCGATACCATTACTCTTAATGCTGGAACAATCACCTCGGCTTCATCAACCATCTGGAACATCGCCGACAGCGGAACGCTAATATGGAAAGACGGAACCAATACCTTATTAACTCTTACCGATTCGGGAACTTACGGAACATTATCAGTCAACACGTTAAATCTCACCAATCCGTTGGCCATCGCCTACGGAGGAACAGCCGCCACCAACTCCACCGACGCCAGATCAAATCTCGGTCTTGCCATCGGAACTAATGTCCAGGCTTACGACGCGGAACTTGCCGCTATTGCCGGATTGACATCCGCCGCGGATCTTACGCCATACTTTACCGGTTCTGGAACAGCCGCAACAACAGCTTTTACTTCCTTTGCCCGTTCTTTGCTTGATGACGCCAATAGCGCTACCGCCAGAACAACACTGGGATTAACTATTGGAGCAGATGTTCAGGCATACAGTTTATTGCTTGCCGATATTGCCGCTTTATCAACAACTGATTCTAATTTTATCGTAGGCAACGGTTCCACCTGGGTGGCGGAAACAGGAGCAACAGCCAGAACTTCAATGGGATTGGGAACAGGCGATTCTCCAACGCATACGGGTCTTAATCTTTCGGGTCTAACCGCTTCGGAAATACTTGGCACCGATGCAAGTAAAAACCTTGTGTCATTAGCCGTCGCCACTTATCCATCTCTTACGGAACTTACCTATGTCAAAGGCGTAACCTCCGCCATTCAAACTCAACTTAACGCCAAGCAAGGAACTCTCACCAATTCGGCGGGATTAGCGGCGGCGTTGAATGATGAGACGGGAAGCGGCGCGGCGGTGTTCGCCACCGCTCCCGCTTTTGTCGGAATGACCAACAGCGGGGGATATACTCAAAGCGGGACTTCTACTAATACTTTTACGGGCGCGACCGCCATAAATACTCTTACGCTTACCAACCCTCTCGCCATTGCTTATGGCGGAACTAACGCCACCAACTCCACCGACGCCAGATCAAATCTCGGTCTTGCCATCGGAACTAAT
>JBBTRL010000048.1:0-4164 GCA_038065195.1 Patescibacteria group bacterium | reverse complement strand
ACATATTGATAAGTTAAATATTCATCAATCGCTTCCCAATCTGGCTCTTTATGGACTTCCGGATGTTTCAAAATCGCTTTAAGTTCCGAGGCAAAAACAATAAAATCAGAACCAATAAAATATTTCAACGGCTTTTTGCCAACTCTGTCCCGCGCTAAAAAAAGTTTCTGTTCGCGCTCGTCCCAAATCGCGAACGCGAACATCCCGCGCAAAAAATCCAAACATTTTTCTTTATATTCTTCGTAAAGATGGATAATAACTTCCGTGTCGGAATTTGATTTAAATTTATGCCCGCGTTTTTCCAAATCCGGACGCAATTCCTGGAAATTATAAATTTCGCCGTTAAAAACAATCCACACCGTGCCGTCTTCATTGGACATTGGTTGATCCGCTCTTTCCGACAGATCAATAATGGAAAGCCGTCTATGACCCAAAGCAACGCTTTTATCGGGCGAAAAATAAGCGCCGGCGCCATTAGGTCCGCGATGCGCCAAAACATCACGCATTCCGGCGAGTAAAATTTCGTTAACGGGCTTTTTATTAAAATTGTATACTCCCACAATCCCGCACATATCTTAATTCTATCAATAAAAAACCAAAATTAAAAGCCGAGTGTTAAAACCGGCTCAATATAATAAAATCGTTAGATGCTATCAGAATATTATTTATTACAAATTTTCTTTTTTAACTCTTTTGGTTTCTATATACCACTTATTGATATCAGAAAATCTTTGCGAAGGCGTAACCGCTTTATCAATATTTATACCCATAATTTTATTTGAAACAGCATAAAGATAGTGCGGACTATAAAGAAAAACCGCCGGAATATCGCTAATGAGTAAATTTTGAAACTCTTCATATTTTTTGGCACGACCCTCCTCCGATACCATTTGCCTGGCTTCTTCAAGCAATTTATCCGCGTTACGATTATCATAAAGCGATAAATTAAGCCCCGGGTCTTTTTTCTGCGAAGAATGCCAAAACGAAAACGGATCAGGAAGATAACTTAAAATTTGCCCAAACAAAAGCGCCTGATATTTTCGCGGCTTAATATATTCCTGCTGAATTTCTCCAATACTCTTTGCGTCAACAACGATCTTTACGCCAACCTGCTCCCAATTTTTCTTCAAAAATTCGGCAACATTAAACAATTCCGGCCAATTAGTTGTCGCCAACGCGATTTCCAATGGTAAAATTTCTTCTTCTTTTTTATCATTTTTTATTTTCTTTTCCCTAAAACCATCACCATCAAAATCTCGCCAACCGGATTCTTCCAGTATTCTTGCGGCTTCTTCCGGTAAAAAATCATAAATTTTAATATCGGAACTAAAACCCAAAAGATCCGGTAAAATCGGAGAATTTACCGTCTCTGCATTACCGCCTAAAATTTCATCAACAATTTTCCGCTTATCGGTTGCATAATTCAAAGCTAAACGTACATTTTTATCGGCCAAAACAACAGATTGATTTTGATTAAAAAATACGGCAAAATACCTTGGCAATTTCAAAGAATAAATATTGGCATTATCCTTTATTTTATTTTTATCTTCGGCGGAAAGAAAGTTTATTCCCTGCGCTAATTTATTGTTATAAATCTGCACCATTACTTCCGGCGAATCATAAAAACTAAAATTTAACGCAGAAATATATGGCTGCCCGGAATAATAATTATCAAAAGAGGAAAATTCCATAGATATTATTTTACCCAGCTTGTCTTTTTGCAACTTCTTAAATTGATATGGCCCCGATCCTATGGGCTGCAAATTAAATTTAGCCAACAAGAAATTTTGAGGAAGAATATCTTGCCAAATATGCTTTGGTATTATTCCGACAGTGGTATTTTCCAAAAAAGGAGTATAAACATTATTTAAAGAAAATTTTATTGTGTAATTATCAATTTTTTCCGCAATCACTCCCTGCCAATTTATTCGTATCGGACTACGATATTCCATATTTTGAATAGTTGCTATTGTAAAAATAATATCATCCGCCGTTAAATCTTCTCCATCGTGCCACTTGATATTTTTTCGCAAATAAAAAGTGTATGTTTTACCGTCATTGCTAATTTCATATTTTTCAGCCAAATCCGGATCAATTCCTCCCGATTTATTATATTTCGTAAGCCCTGAAAAAATAATAGCGGAAAGATCCCTGTCAGCATCATTAGTCTGGGCAAGCACCGAATTTATATAACGCGGTTCGCCCAATATCGCTTCGGTGTATTTACCGCCGAAATCCGGACCGATTTCCGTATTTTTAAAATAGTATAAAAAAAACCAACTAAAAGAAGCGACTGTAATGACGGCACACAAACTAAAAACGAATAACCTTTCCCTTGCCGACAAAAGCCGCCAAATACAAAAAACCTTCTCTCTGAAAGCAGGTTTTGTTTCACTGAAAAATTTTTTTATACTAAACATCTATGTAAAATTATTTTTAAACCCCGAAGATAATCCGAAACATAGTCGATCCGATGAATAAAACGGCTAAAACAATCGTTGCGATAAATAGAATATGTTCCAATCCCCTTTTTGTCCGGTAAATATTGCCATCTCCCCCAAAAGCTCCCGATAAACCGGAACCCCTCTGTTGCAATAAAATAGAGATAATCAAAATAATAGATACTATAATCTGCCCGATATTAAAAATATTTGACATAATAATAATTTTAATGAATAAAAACTTTCCAATTAAAAAAGCGCTATTATACGCTGATTTATACTTTTAAGATAGCACTAAAAGAAGCGCGAGTCAACGAAAATGGGATTGGCGTAAAAAAAATCGTCCGCAGTATTGCGGGACGATTTTGTATTATTTTATCCAATTTTTATATTCCACTTATTCAAAATCCCCCCCCTCCATAAATCTTTTTATACGCAAACCCAATTCCAATGCTTCTTCCGTTTTTTCTTTACACGGCTCGGCAGTTAATAAATATTTCTGCACCGGCCGCCAAAGCCAATGATCGCACAATTTTTTGTATGGACTAAGGAATATAAAAAATAAGGCAACAAATATTATCCAACTATACGCGCTTCCCATAAAATATTGTATCATTCCATCCAACCCAATAATCATAGCACAATAAATGAACAATATTACTCCCCATAAAACAGAACGACTACCGCAATAAGCAGATACCCTGGAAGAATTTTTAAATTCAGAAACGCCTATATTTTTACAATTTTTCAATGAAGCAATTAATTTATGTTCGGCTCCGTGCCATTCCATTAAATCGCGGTTATACAATAACCACAAAAGACAGAATCCGCCCCTGGTCATTGAAAACAAGAAAGAAAAAAATCCAAAACAATATTGAATACTGAATATTTCTGTTAAAAATAACAAAAAAAAATTATAAACCGCAAAAAGGATCAAAATATAATAAAAATCTCGCGCACCGAAATTATATAATTCAAAATTTTTCGTTCTGAATGAAAAAAAATCCGATATGCTGCGCAATTTAATTTTTATAATTATTCCCGATTCGTCCGCCGCTCCAAAAAATTCAACGATTTCATGCGCCATTATCACTGCCCCCCCCCTTTTTTTTTCGTATAATAAAATTTCAAAAAACTATTTATTACTATACGATATAATAATTATACGGGAAAAACAAGCGTAAAGATGAAAATATCGTTCAAAAATTGCGTTAAATGCCTATTTGTGGTATACTTTTCTTTGCATTTATAACATCGCGGGGTAGAGCAATTGGCAGCTCGTCGGGCTCATAACCCGAAGGTTAGTGGTTCGAGTCCACTCCCCGCAACTATTTAACAAAACTACTTCGTAATATTGCGAAGTAGTTTTGTTAATCATAAAATATTTTCGCACTCTAAATATTTTCCCGCTTAATCTCTAAATTATCCCACCTCTTATCTTTAAAATCTTCTTGCGTTAAAATTATATTTTTGGCGCCAATATGTTCAACAACCGAAGTAGCATTGGCGCTGCCTAATTTAATGGCATATTCAATCGCCTCTGGAGAAAATGTTTTTACGCCTACTTCTGATTTACGCAATAATCCCGCTAAAAATCCCGAACCGAAAGCGTCGCCGGCGCCCGTTCTGTCAACAATTTTCTTCTCTTTGTATATTCCGGATTTGTAAATAATTTTACCGTCAGAAACCCAAACGCCGTTCGGTCCGTCAGTCATAACCGCGA
>JBBTRL010000047.1:0-5844 GCA_038065195.1 Patescibacteria group bacterium | reverse complement strand
TATCATATTTTCCTGACAATGCAAAGCGGTGTTTGTTCCGATGATTGCCCAAGCGGATTATCGCTAAATACTTTTTTGCAAAATTCATCGGAAATATCTTCGCGCGATTTACCCAACACGACAACACCAATATCGTTGGCGTCAATAATGATAACTTCGTTTCCAATCGCATCTTTAATTTCGCAAGCGACTTTCGCGGGATTAGCCGGCCCCAATTTAGCATATTCGTTATATGGGGCTATAGTATAAGAACAAGGACCATCAATCGCATTTATATTTTTACCGACAAATTTGTAAAAAAATCCTTTGATCCCGAAAAACTTTGTAATGGCGGAAAATAACGCGCCCAAAATAATTCTTAACTTCCCTCCTTCTCTAATCGCCAATTCCATTGTCCATGGACTGCCCAGGCCAATGCCATAGGAAGATTTATGCACGAATTTAACTAAAAATTTCGCAAGCCACGACGGCTTAATGTCGCATATCGGATAAGCGCGGCCTTGCATTATGGCTATTATCCGTTCACTGATAAAAAGCCAATCGCCGCCACGCAAATTCGGTTTAGCATATTTATTGCAGACATCCAAAATACCGTCATTTTTCATTATTATATGAGTCCTGATCGGAAATCGAGCGTATTTATGATTGTTCAATTCAATAATTAAATTTTTGCCGGAATTCGGCTCTAAATTATCAGACATAAATTAATAATTTACAAAATAACGAATATTGGCTTGAGATCTCAAAGAGGTTATTAACGAATCGGCTTCTGCGCTCATTTTTTGATTTTTCAAATCATCTTTTATCTTAGCGACAATTGTCGCTTCCTGCCCTTTTGGAATTGAAACTGCATAATCCTTAATATATTGCGCCACTTCTTCATCCGTAATATTTATTTTGTCCGCAACCAATTTTTCCACTTCTATTTGCAAGGCAATCTGTTTTCTTAAATCTTCCATAGTCATATTCCGGGTAACGAGCGCCGCGTCAAGCGTAGAACCCTGCGCCACAATTTGATCTTGAATAATTGTTATTCGCGCATTGAGTTCGTCATTGCTGACGATAATCCCCTTTTTGTTCGCCTCGTTTTGAATGAGTTTTTCGGTAATAAGAGAATCCAATAAACTTTTGCCCGACGCTTTTTCAAGATTACGAATAACAGTCAATCGGCTTATCGGACTGCCATCAACGGTTACCGCGATAAACAAACCCCTGTAAATATAAACTAACGCGCCCACCGCGATAATCACCGCGATAATAATCGCGATTTTTATGTTGATTTTTATTTTTATTGATTTTTTATCAGCTTTTTGCTGATTTTCCTCTATATTTAACGGCTCCGTTTGAATTATATTATTTTCCATAAAATTAAATTTACAAATTATCTTGAATTACGAAATGCGGTTTTCGCGCGCAGTTCTCACGCCCCGTCTACCATAGGTAGACGGGGCGTGAACCAGAATTAAAGTATTTCGTAATTTAAGGAAATTATTAAAATTATTTAGTAATGAATAGCCCGAATAAATTCAAGCTATTTTGATTTTTGAAATCTTTTGAAACCATGCTAATTCCATTGACACGCCATATAGAATCAGTTCAAATCCTTTTTCTTGTCTTCAAATTCCTTCTTGTCAATCTCTCCTTTAGCGTAACGTTCTTTTAAAATTTCAAGTGGAGACTTATCTTTTCCGCGCGCATCATCGCCATGGTCATGTCCACACATATGACTATTTCCAAAACCGCCTCTTACCAAAGCGATAATCGCCCAAATTATGAAGCCCCAAAAGATGACCATAAAAATCCAACTAAAATCGCCAAAAGGCGTAAATCCAAAGTTCATCATAAAATTATTTAATTGATTAGAGCTAATAGAAGCCGACCATTCTCCCATCATATTTAACATTTTTTGATTAAAAAGTTAAAATTTTATCACATTCTTTAACTACCGCGTATAAATCTTTCTTTCATAATGTTATTTTATTATTTATTAAATCATCAAGTGAAACGCCTAATATGTCTACAATTTTTTTAAAAACCATATTAATGGCAGAGTTTAATGTCGCTCCTGCCTCAATTTTAACGCAATTTACTGTTCTTTAGTTACTCTGCCAAATCTTCAAAACAAATGTCTTTGACGGTAATATCTTGAATTTTACCACAATAAGCTTGGTTATTAAATCTTTTCGCCAATCCGCGCCAGCACTCGTCTTGCGATATTCCGCTTCGATTGGCACAACTTATCTCAAGTTTCTCGATTATGAAGGTTGCGTATGTTTTATAATCAGTGTTCTTTACTAACACATTATAGGGAGTTTCTGAAGGAAGATTGCCCATTGGAGCGTTATATATTTTTCCGTCAACGATGAGTTCATAAACAACGGCGAGACCACTCCATATACATTGCGAACCTTTGGGACATGGAGAATGTATAAAATCTTTTACTTTCAAAAAAACATTTAAATTATTTACGCGAGCAGTTTCGCCTCTTTTCAGCGTAAACTCCTGCCCCAACGAAACTGTTATCATATTGGAATCCAAGTTAGTTATCGGTATTGTGGTGGTTTGCTGGCGTAAAATAAAATATCCGGCTATTCCAGTTATAACAACAATTCCTGTTATAATTGCAATATTTATAAATCCCTTTTGTTTCATAATTTTTATAAAAATTTTTTGCCCTTCATTAATAAATCCTTTTCCTTTTCGCCAAAAAATCCCTTTTAAATTATAGCCGAACGACGCGAAACGCGCCATGAGGAGACCTCTTTAAACTTGCATTTTCCCAACTGGCGGATAGCGAGAGATTCAAACTCTCGATACCTTGCGGTATACTCGCTTTCCAAATCCCGTTACAAAGCGGAGAGGGCGAGATTTGAACTCGCGGTACGGTTTCCCATACGCTTGCTCTCCAAGCAAGTCCATTAGACCGCTCTGGCACCTCTCCGCTTTGTAACGGCGTCAACCTGCGGCTGATCACCCGCAGTGGACACTCAACCCCTGCCCGCCTTTGGCGGGACTATGCAAACCCCCTGTGTTATCTATTGTCCCCGCTTCCGGAAATTTTATCTCTTTTTAAACGGGAATACAATTTTTTTATATTAAAATCGGCTACTTTATCCAACGACAATTTAAGCTCGGTGGCTATCTGCGCCACATACCATAAAACATCGCCTAATTCCTTTAATATTTCCTGTTTTTTATCTTTACTGACTACGCCGTTATCGTCTCTTATTATTTTTTTAATTTTCTCTGCCACCTCCCCGGATTCTCCGGCGAGGCCTAATGTCGGGTAAATAAAATTATTGCCTTTATTCGGATATCGCGCGGTTTTACGCGATTTTTTTTGATATTCGTTAAAATTCATATTTTTTATTTTTTAGATTTATTTGATACGCCGCGATTCCGAACGCCACCGCGACATTCAACGATTCTTTTTTTCCGCACATAGAGATATAAACGATTTTATCGCATCGTTTTATTGTTACCGGCGAAATTCCGCTCACTTCACTGCCAATAATTAAAGCAATTTTATTTTGACGCTCGGAAAAATTAAAAATATTTTCCGCATTTTTTATTTTATTTTCCAGCGCCAAAATAAAAAAACCGTCTTTTTTTAATTTTTCAATTACGCGCCATACTTGCCGACATTTTTCCCACGGCATAGTTTTTTCCGCGCCCAATGAAACTTTTTCTATTTTTGGGTGCGGCGGCGCGGGCGTTATCCCGCACAAAAAAATCCTATCAACCCCCGCTCCATCCGCCGTCCGAAAAATTGAACCAACATTATACCGGCTACGAATATTATCGCAAATGACATAAAACAATTTACCTTTTTTCACCTCATTAGACATTTCGTTAAATATCTTTTTTTAATTAATCCACTATTAGACATTAAAAATATAATAAAATAATTTTAATGTCTAATGAAGTTCATTTTTAAAAATCACTAATTTTTCTTTCCTGACATTCCTTAAGGCATTGGGTGTAATATCCAGTTGATACTCATAACTACCCAAACGCATTTCGTCATAAATCCATTTTTTAATTTTTTCTTTTCCTAATCCCGGGATTAAATCAATCCCCTTCTTTCTTAATTCTCGCGCGGTTTTTATAGCCCAAGCCCAAGCATTTCTTTCGTTTTGCAATAATACTGCCCTATCTTCATCGGAATATTTATCAATTAATTCCGTTTTTAATAAAAATTTGGCATTCATAATTGGTTCAATAATTTTTTTATTATATATAGTCTCGTCAGTCTTTTCCCTTATATGCGCGTGCCCTATTTCGTGCAAAAAAGATAAAAATCCGCTGTCATTTCTTAATAATTTTTTATTATACATTATGATATAGAAATATCCATCTTTACTTTTCATCTGTCCGCAACCGAAAGATTTTTCTCGTATAAAATATGACTTTACGGGCAATAATTGACTTAAGTCAAAATATTCATCATTTTCATTTTGAAAAATAATAGTTTTTATAATATCGCCGCCATAAGCCTCTATTAGAAGTTGCGGCGGATAATCTTCCTTGGTTAAAACTACCAGTAATTCCCAAATGGTAGTTTTGCCTAAAGCAAATTTATCAATCAAAAAACGCGGATGATTTTTTATTTCTCCCGGTTGTTCTTTGGAAACTTTCCAATCCACGCCCGATAACTTCTCTTTAAATCCATCATCGCATCCCGCCAAAATTGCTTCTTTCCATAAATCTTGCCAAACTTCAGCCGTTTCGTGATTATTTTTATTTTTTTCCAAATTTAATTCAGACATTTTTATTTTTTTCTAAATAATCAGCTATTTCAATAGCCCATTCGGTAAGATTTTTACGCTCAAATTCCGTGCCAACAGTTCCCCATAATCCGCGCCATTTATTATTTTTAGACAAACGCGAAATTAAATTCAGCAAATTTATTATGGTTTCATGATGAACAACCCTTATGTCATCCATATTTTTTACACTACCCCTGTATTCATCATCGCTTAACTCAAATCTATTAACACCCACGGCATTTTCCATATTTTCCACAAGTTGAGCATACGCTAAAACCGTTTTTTTTAACTTTTCAATAGTTTCTTGGAAAATTTTTTTATTTTTTTTGTTTTTAATCTCAAGCGCTCCCAAGAAATTAATGGATACGCCGGAAAACGACTCTCTTTTTTGATCTTCTTCCGAAAATTTTTCTTTCACCCCGTTAGAAGTTTATCTTTATATAATTTAATATAATTTCAGATAAACACTTTATTATAATATAACCTTCATTAATTCAATACAGAAAAATTTTTCCAAAATTTTTCTGCCATAGATTTCTAACCCCGTTAGAGATAAATCTCTAAACGGGGCTAACGGGGTTCATACCTTTATATCTTTAATCCCCTTAAAATCTTTATTCTTTCACTGATCGGCGGATGAGTCATAAAAAGGCGCGTAAACCAGCTTGTTTTTTCTTCCCCCTTGAATGGACTGGCGATAAATAAATGGGCAACGGCATGGCCAGCGTGGCGCATCGGCATTTCATCTTGACTAATTTTTTCCAGCGCGCTCGCCAATCCTTCCGGATACCTTGTTAAAAGCGCGCCGGAAGCATCCGCTAAAAATTCCCGTTTTCTGGATACCGCAAGTTGAATAAGTTTCGCCATAATCGGCGCAAGAATCGCCAAAAAAATTCCGATAAGCATCATAATAGCCGCGGCGTTCCCGTTTTCGCGCTTATGACTTTTGCCTCCAAAAAAAGACCAACGGACAAAAAAATCGGAAAGGATAATGATAAAACCGACCAAAACAACCACAACGGTGGAAACCAGCATATCTCTGTTGCCAATATGTGAAAGTTCGTGAGCGATTACT
>JBBTRL010000046.1:0-10762 GCA_038065195.1 Patescibacteria group bacterium | reverse complement strand
CGGATAATATTTTTAGGAGTAGTTTTCGTGGTTGTTTTGATCGTTGTCTTTGCTATTGTATTCGGCATCAAGAAACCCAAGTCAACAAAAAAAATTGATTTGGAATTTTGGAGTGTTTACGATAATGGTAATTATTTTACCGATATCATAAAGGAATATCAGCGTTTGTATCCGTTAGTAACCATTACTTATGTTAAAAAGGCATTTGAAGATTATGAAAAAGATTTAATCAGCGCTTTTGCCGCCGGCAAGGGACCGGATATTTGGAGTATTAATAATACATGGCTTCCGAAACACAAAGACAAGATCGTTCCATTATCTCCAACAATGATGACAATTCAAAACTTCAAGGATTCGTTTGTTGATGTGGCGTTTCGGGATTTGGTAGTCGGCGATCAGATTTACGGTTTGCCTCTTTTTGTGGACACATTGGCTTTATATTGGAATAAAGATATTTTTCAGAGTAGTGGCATAGCGGAACCGCCGTTAACATGGGATGATTTCGTTAAAGATGTAAAAATTTTAACCAAGAAAGACGATTTCGGAAATATCGTCAGGGCTGGCGCGGCCATTGGTATGGCAAAAAACATAAATCGTTCCACGGATATTCTTGGACTTCTAATGATGCAGACCGGTACGCAAATGACTGATCCGCAAAGCAATAGAGTCATATTTGATAAATTTGTTTCCTTAGATGGTCAGCCGTTCGCGGCAGGCGAAGAGGCATTGAGGTTTTATACGGACTTTGCCAATCCTCAGAAAGAAGTTTATACATGGAATTCTGAAATGGATTATTCCATAGACGCGTTCTACCAAGGCAAGACCGCGATGATGATAAATTATTCTCATCACATTGATACTATTAAAAATAAAGCGCCATATCTTAATTTCGGTGTTGCGGCGATTCCGCAAATCGTCGGCAGCGCTAATAATATTTCTTATGCCGGTTATTGGGCGCCAACCGTTTTTGTAAATTCTAAAAATCCCGGATGGGCATGGCATTTTATTCAGTTTATGGCCTTAAAAGATAATGCGTTGAAATATTTGGAGGCGTCAAAAAGACCGACGGCCAGAAGGGATTTAGTTAATTCGCAAAAAGATAAGGCGCACTTGGGGGTTTTTGCGTTGCAATCGCTTACAGCTAAGTCTTGGTATCAGATTGACAATGTTGCAATTGAAAAAATATTTGCCGATATGATAGAATCAATTGTTTTTGGGCAATCCACAATTAGGCAGACAATAGAAAAATCGGCAAACCAGATAAATGTGTTATATAGGAAATAATAAAAATTAAAAACTTGAGAGTATCAATATATCAATTTATATTATTGTTTATGGCAGTATTGTTTGTGTTTTTGCCATTGGCATCCAATGCGGCGGGTTTGGTTCCGTGTGGTGGCGAAGGAGAGGCGGATTGCACGACATGCGATTTTTTTGTTATGTCAAAGGGAATAATTGATTTTATTATTATTGATTTAGTTACGCCGTTGGCAGCTTTACTTATAGTTACGAGCGGGATTCTTTTTTTCACTTCAGGCGGCAGCGAGAAACAACTTGCTTGGGCGAAAAGTATTTTATACGGCGTGGTTATGGGCGCATTGATTATTTATGGAGCGTGGTTGCTTGTAGATTCCATTTTATTAATGATGACTGGTTCCGGCGCCGATCAACCGGCGGGATTTCCATGGCCATGGTATAAGGTCAAGTGTTAGATATCGTCGTCTTTGTATTATTTTATTGATTTATAGAGTATAATTATTTTATGGGGAGTAAAAATTTAAAAAAATCATTGAAAATTATTTTACGATTGGGTGTTTCACTTTTCATATTATTTTTTGCAACGAGCGTATTTTTCGTCGCGCCTGTTTTGGCGACCACTACTGGCATCGTTGCCAGTAGCACTACAATTGAATATCCCAATCCGTTAGAAACGGATGAAATAATAGATATTGTGGAAAGAGTTGCTGACTATTTTTATTACATAGCCATTGCGCTGATTCCAATTATGGTAATCTACACTTCCATTTTATTTTTTACGGCTGGTGGCAACGATCAACAAGTCGCAAAAGCGAGAAAAACATTTATTTGGCTGATGATCGGCGTTGCGGTTCTATTGATTGGTCAGGGGTTTATAACTCTTATAAAAGATATGTTGAGCGTGGAATAGATAAAAGAAGATTTAATTATTTATTTTAAATTACGAAATAAGCTTCGTTATTTAAGGTATTTATTAATAAATTAAAATGAAAAAACAAATATTGCATAAAAATATTTTACGATTTGGCGCTTTGTTTTTTATCGGTTTGTTCGTGGCGAGTATATTTTTTGCCGCGCCGATTCAGGCGACTACCAGCACTTCTACTGACGATCTAGATTCTGAACAAGGCGTCAAGGGCATTGATTTAACATTGGATGATGTGGTGGCTATTTTGCAAAGGGTTGCCAGATATTTCTATTCCGTAGCGATTGTGCTTGCCATAATTTTAACGATTTATATTGGTGTTTTATTTTTTGCAGCCGGCGGTGGTGACGCGCAAATTGGAAAAGCGAAAACAGCGTTGATTTGGCTGATAGTCGGCGTTGCGGTCTTATTGATTGGTCGCGGTATTATCGCTTTTGTTAGGAGTATTTTGGAGGTGCCGGAGGAGGCTTTAATCAATTCTTCAAGCATCATCGCTTTTATCAGGAGTATTTTAGAAGTTAGCGGATCGTAAAAAAATTTATTATGTTTTATAAGGGAATTGTATTTATAAAGTATACTATAATATTTTTTACGCTATTTTTTAGTTTTTATGCTTTTGCGCTGGCGGAAGAATTGGATCTTGATGAGTTGCTGAAAAATACCCCAGGAATAGATTCTACGACAGGAGTAGTTTATTGCATATTTTTGCGTCTTATGACATGGCTTTTTAGTTTTGCGCTTGTGATTGCGATAATATTATTAATTATAAACGGACTTCGTTATATATTTGCTTCCGGAGATCCGCAAACGCTTTCAACCGTTCATAAGAATTTATCATGGATTTTCGTGGGAATTGTCATAGTTTTGCTTTCCACATCTATTTTAATAATGATTGCGATGTTTTTGGGCGTATTTACGGCAGGTTTTGAGGCGATTATATTACCGATTTACGCTGTAAAATGCGAGGTGGTATGGTGGGCGAGTTTGCTTGGAAATATTTTTTCACGTATGGGCGCAGGTATTTAATGTTAATTTAAATTATAAGAATCAATTACGATCTTGATATTAAATTTTTTTATTAAATCTGCTTGGGCGCAAAGCGGAATAGGCGCGATTGGGGCGGTTCCCACCGTAGGTGTTCTTTATTGTCTTTTTTTGAAAATATTGAATTGGTTTTTTGCTTTTTCCATAGTGGTAGCTATTATTTATACAATTTCTATTGGAATTAGCATGATGACTGCCGGAGGTAATGTTGATACAAAAAAAACGGCATTAAATAAATTATATTTTACCGCAGTCGGTGTAATGGTTATTTTTGCTTCCAGGATAATAGTTGAGCAGATTATACCTAAATTTTTGGGGATAGGAGAATTAGATATAGAATCGGGCGGTCTTGCCTCCGGTTTGCTTGATTTGATTTTGGGTTTGTTCGGTACGAGTTTTTGTGATATATTAAATGAAATAAGTTTATAATAAAGTTATCTAAAGGTCGTTTAATGAATTTTCGCACTTTGCTGTAAATATTTATTTTACGGAAAGGCGCGGAGATAAACAAAAGAAAATGAGCGTAAAAGCGTCGGGAATACTTTCGTTTTGACGCCGTCATTTTCTTTTAAAGTTTATTTATGTTGAATTTTTTATCAAATATAATAAATACAGTTTACGCTCAGCCGATTGAACCGCCAACCGAATCTAATGTGGGCGATTTGGATGAGATATATGCTCTTTTTAAGACGGCTATGAATTGGTTTTTTGCCTTTGCCGTTATATTGGCAGTTGTGTTTTTAATTGTTGCCGGCATTCAATGGATGACTTCTGGTGGAAATGACGAGACGAGAAAAAAGGCTTTGTCTACAATAATATACACGGTTGCCGGTGTCGCGATTGTATTTTTGGCGTGGATTATTGTGATGCAGGTTCTTCCTTCGTTTTTGGGTATTGATGTCTCCGGATTATAAAATGATAGCATTGAATATTAAAAATCAACTTGCCGATTTGGCCGGTTGATTTTTAATTTAAAATAAGGTTTAATTTTATTAGGTGGAATCGATTTGGTGGTGGAATCGATTTGCATACCTATTGATAGGCAGACTTGTCCGTCAATATTTACGCCGGTGTGGTGGAATTGGCATACACGCATGGTTTAGGACCATGTGCTGAAAAGATTAGAGGTTCGAATCCTCTCACCGGCACTAAAAACAATCCAACAATAAATCATCGGATTGTTTTTAGTGAACGCGTTGGGATTGCATCTATGGGTATGCTTGGATTTGAACCAAGGACCCCGGCCTTATAAGGGCCGTGCTCTAACCAGCTGAGCTACATACCCACTTTACATAATAAATATATATCACAAAATTTTAAATAGCAAAAGAGCGTTATCAGGCGCTCTTTTAATTTATTCCATCTTTCGTTCTTTTACTGTTCTTTTATAAGTTCATTAAATTCTTTTTGTTCAATCACTTCTTTTTCTATTAATTTTCTTGCTATTTTTTCTAATTTTTCTTTATGTAAAGATAAAATCTTTTTAGCCGTTTTTTGGGCATCGTCAATGAATCGTGTTACTTCTTGATCTATTTTTGACGCTATTTCTTCGGAATAGTTGCGGTGTTCGCCGATTTCTCGTCCCAAAAACACTAATTCGTCATTTTCGCCGAATGTTACCGGTCCTATTTTATCAGACATTCCATATTGACGGACAAGTTTTCTTGCTATTTCTGATGCTTTTTGGAGGTCATTGGATGCTCCGGTCGTCATTTCATTGAATATGAGTTTTTCAGAAGTGTACCCGCCGAGTAAAACCGCTAATTCGTCCAAAAAATAAGAACGGGAATAAAGTTGCTTGTCTTCAATTGGCAGTTTAAGCGTATAACCGGCAGCTCGTCCGCGCGAAATAATGGAGATTTTGTGGACAGGATCGGCATTAGGCAAACTTGCCGCGACTAAAGCGTGTCCGGCTTCGTGAAAAGCGGCGATTTCTTTTTCTTTTTTGGAAAGAATATGGCTCTTTCTTTCCGGTCCCAATAAAACTTTTTCAATTGAACTTAATATGTCGTGTTGCGATATTATTTTTTTATTTTTTCGCGCCGTTAGAATTGCCGCTTCATTAATCAGATTTTCCAAATCCGCTCCGGAGAATCCAGGAGTTCTTTCCGCGACTTGCCGTAAATTTGCGGTTTTATCAAGCGGTTTATTACGACTATGAATCTTAAGTATCGCTTCGCGGTCTTTGATATCCGCATTGTCTAAAATAACGCGCCGATCAAATCTTCCCGGTCGTAAAAGCGCCGGATCTAAAACATCTGGCCTGTTGGTTGCCGCTATTACAATAACAGTGGTATCGGTATCAAATCCATCCATTTCCACGAGAATTTGATTTAAAGTTTGTTCTCGTTCGTCGTGACCTCCGCCAAGTCCGGTGCCGCGTTGCCGGCCAACCGCGTCAATCTCATCAATGAAAACAATGGCTGGCGCGTTTTTTTTGGCATTTTTGAAAAGATCTCTAACGCGGGACGCGCCGACTCCAACGAACATTTCCACGAATTCCGATCCGGAAATATTGAAAAATGGCGCATCGGCTTCTCCGGCTACGGCTTTGGCGAGAAGGGTTTTGCCGGTTCCGGGCGGACCCATCAATAAAACGCCTTTGGGGATTTTAGCTCCGATGTCGGTATATTTTTTGGGGTTTTTCAGAAAATCAACAATTTCTTTCAATTCTTCTTTGGCTTCTTCCAATCCGGCAACATCCTTAAATGTTATTCTGCCTTTTTTATCTTTCGGGGAAATAAAACGGGCGCGCGATTCGCCGAAAGAAAACGCTTGCATTGAACCTTGCCGCGCTTGTCGCATTAAAAACCAAAAGAAAAATATTATTAAAATAAATGGAAGGGCGATCGGCAAAATACTGCCTATCCAAAACATAGTTCCAGACGGTTCCTGAATTTTCATATTCAAAGAGTTGATTTTATTCTGTTCAATCCCATAATTTTTTAAAGATTCTGTTAACGAGGATTCGCGTTCTTTTTTTGAGATTTGTTTCGTTCCGTCGCGAAGATCTATTTCAAGGTTATTATCTTTGATGGTGATTTTTGCAATTTGTTCTTGGTTTATTTCTTCAATGAGTTGCGATAAATTTATTTCTTTCGGTTCGTTGGTTGAAGAATAGAATGTAAAAATTGCTGACAGTATGAAGAATATCAGTATTATGATAAATATATTTTTTATAAGATTTTTCATCTTTTTTATCATAATACAATAATTTCCCGCGGTCAATTCTAGTGAGTTCGTATCGTACGTTTTTTAAATTTTAAAACGCCCTATGGAATTAATCCACAAGGCGTTCATGTGTTCGTTTATTTTTTTTCTCGACTATTGTCTTTTATTTGTTTTTCTTGACCTAAAAAATCTCCCAATATTCCCGCCGCGCCCATCAGATCTGTTCCCTTATTTTCCGAACCTATGCTAAATACTCTTTCGGGTACAAATTTATGCGCGTTAGATAATGCTTGCGTTAATACTTCGGGGTGTTTGTCAAAATAATTTATCAAAGTAGTTAAGAGTAGCTCATATTTTCTTAATTCAACCACTTTGTCTGGTCCCAAAACCTCTACCTGTTCTTTTTGTCCTTGGGCAATCAATGTTAATTTATTTTTTTCTCCCGTTCCTTCGTTTTGCCTGGCCATCGCTGCTTGCTCGGATCTTTTTACTTCGATTTCCGATTCCACGAGTTTTGACTGTTGGTTCGCTGTTGCCTTAGCCTTTTCTGTGGTTATTCTTTCATCTTGCGCGATTTTTTCTTGAGTATAAGCTTTTTTTAATTGTTGCGCTAATTGTTCTCTTTGCCAGGCAAGAAGCAGTTCGGGAGGAATGGCTGGATCGCCAAATCGGATTTCCTTTATATCAACTCCGGCTTTCAGACCTTCTGGTTGTATTTGGTCTTCGATATTTTGTTCCAGTACACCCCTATTAATCATTAAATCAAGTACTCGGGTTGGCCGGTTGGTTGATTTACCAGAGAGATCGTCTGCCGGAACATTGATTGTTCCGCCCGTCACATTTCTTACAACTGAACGGATAATCGGGGTTAAAATATTATCTTCAACTTCTTGCAAACCACCTACGGAAGCAACCACATAAGGCGCGCTTTCCGGCGATACCTGGACAAGCGCTCGCAATTCCAAGGGGATTGACCATCCTTCAACCTTTACTTCAATAGCTGGATCGGCGGCATTTGCGGGGACAGGTACGGTGGTGCTTGATTCACTTTGAGTTATTTTCCCGTTTTCATCTATCATTAAGTCAATACGACGTTTTGTGTAGCCTCCTTTGTATTCCCATGTATTGGCCCTTGTATTGAATAAAATAACTTTGTAGGCATGCTCATTAATATAGTATTTGCCTTGATTTAAGGCTTTTTCCCATATTCCGATAGCTCCAACCGGTACAAGCGGGACCTTTAAGTCCCTTCCCGTAAATTCATCCGTTTTTACCGGGGAAATATTTTCCGGTTTTTCCGTTTTAAGATTGCCGAAATCTACTCGTGACCATACATTTGATTTTATAACTGCCACGAAACCTTCGGGAACTTCCGTTATATCACCCAGCTTTATATCCCAAATAAATTTATTCAGACGATGAGTTCCTGGAGTCAAGACGGTTGTTTGCGGACCCTTCTGTCCGTTATGTTCCAAAAAATATCGTGCGTCATAAAGCATACTTCTTAATTCGTTTGGATTAAAAGCATCGGCGTATGTTTGATCCGGACGCATTGGCATGCCATCTTTAGCGATAAGAAAACCGTATTTATCTTCCGGTACAATGAAAACCGATTCTTTGGATACTTTATAAATAATTCTTAAAAGCGGTCTGAAATGGAAACCCGGTGTTAAAATATCCGCTTGCGGTCCTTTTTCGCCTTTGGCAGCCACAATCGCGCCGTCTTTCAAACTTTTCCCGCCATAAATTTTATGGAGATGACCGGTTTCATTTTCTCCAATAAACACGAAAGACAAGGAAGATATTAAAATAACGGCAATTGCTCCGCATACAAATCTAACGCTAAGCGTGAATATTTTATTTTTATTTCCCAATACAACATGGCTTACTTGATGTGCGAATAAAGCTGCTAAAAGAAATAAAAAACCAAACAACAAACTAGACATATTTTTTATACCATCCTTTCATATCATAAAAATTGCCTTAAAATAATCATAAAGTCATGCCATATTTTGCGAGTTATTCTTAATTGCGTCGGTTTTTATTCTACTATTCCAATTATTCCTCTTTTCGGATTATTCAAATTTTAAATTACTAATTCAGAGATTAACATGTATCTAAAACAAAAGTCAATAGTTTTATTATTTAAAAGCGATGTATAATAAAAACATGCGATTTATCGGTGATTTTCACATTCATTCAAAATATTCTCGCGCGACCAGTCCAGAAATGGATTTGGAGCATTTGGATTTATGGGGAAAAATAAAGGGCATAAATGTAATTTCTGTCGGCGATTTCACGCACCCCGTTTGGTTTAAGGAAATTAAAGAAAAATTGGAATTGGATAACGGACTTTTTCGATTAAAAGATGCATATAAAATTAAAGATAATGATTTTTCGGGGGTTTTAAAAAACGACTTACGATTTATTTTAACCACTGAAATAAGCTGTATATACTCCAAAAATAATAAAGTTCGTAAAATTCATATTATTGTTTTCGCGCCCGATTTTGAAGCAGTGGAAAAAATAAATGTTCAACTTGGTCGGATTGGAAATTTGCGTTCTGACGGTCGGCCGATTTTGGGGTTGGACGTCAAAGAGTTGACTAAAATCGTTTTGAATGCTTCGCCACAGTGCTTGATTGTTCCGGCGCATGTCTGGACGCCTTGGTTTTCCATTTTCGGGTCAAAATCCGGATTTGATACGATTGAGGAATGTTTTGACGCATATTCCAAGTATATTTTTTCCATTGAAACCGGTCTTTCGTCGGACCCAGCGATGAATAGGCGACTTTCCAAACTTGATGGTATTTCTTTGATATCCAATTCCGATGCCCATTCTTTGCATAAAATCGGCCGTGAAGCGAATGTTTTTGAAGTCGCGGATACGGCGAAAACGGGCTACGCCGATATCGTGCGAATGATAAAGGATAAAAACTCCAAAGAATTTATTTATACGGTTGAATTTTTTCCGGAAGAAGGAAAGTATCATTACGACGGTCATAGAGATTGCGATATAATATTCAGTCCCAAAGAAAGTAAAGCGCATAATAACATTTGTCCCAAATGCAAACATCCTTTAACCATCGGTGTTATGAATAGGGTGGATAAATTGGCGGACAGAAAAGAAAGCGAAAAACTACAGAATACCGTACCATTCAAAAATTTAGTTCCTTTGGAAGAAATTATCGGCGATGTTTACGGCGTGGGCGTTAGCACAAAAATGGTATTTGAAAAATACAAAGCATTGATAAATGGTTTTGGCAACGAATTCAGCATTTTACTTGATGCGTCAATTGACAATATTGCTCAAGTTTCCGATGTTAAAATTGCCGAGGGAGTAAAACGAGTTAGGGAAAGAAAATTAAATATAATTCCAGGCTATGACGGCGAATACGGTAAAATCAATATTTTTTCGGACGAAGAAAAAAAGATGCGAAAAAAGAAAAGTAGGTGAGTTTGTTTTAAAATTATTTACAGATCTTGAATTATGAAATGCAGTTTTTGCGCGCAGTTCTTGCGCCCCGTCTACCGTAGGTAGACGGGGCGCAAGCTTGAATTAAAGTATTTCGTAATTCAAAGTATTTAGGTATTAAATTAAAAACCCGGCGCGGTTGCGTCAGGTTTTTTTTGTTTATTATTTTTCTTTTATTTCACTCCAATTATTTGAGATAAATTTTCCTTTAAATAATTTATTCGCGATTTTTATTTTGTAAAATAATTTCCCGCCTTCAATTTTCATAGCCAATAAATTATTTTCTTCTTCAATTATAGCGGTGCCAGTTCTATTTAATTTTTTTTCAAATTCCAATAAAGAAATAATCGGAATTTCCCACGAATAATAATCCCATTCATTCGTATCAAACCGGATATCTAAATAAATCATTGCGTTTTTATTTGGTGCTTCGCCATTCAATTCGTCAATGATTAGCGTGTCGTGGTATTCGTTCGGATGCGTTGAACAATATACTCCGAAAGTTTTCCCCAAAAGCGTAAGCTTTTCAATCATAAATAATCCTCCTAAAAAATGATTAAAGGTATCTTAATATTTTAACGAACTACTTTTTCATTCTTTTCAGTATACCGGATAATTAATAAAAATCAATGATTACGCAGCTGTTAATCTTTGAGTATAATATCGGATTTCGCATATTTTATTTATGCGCCCAGAGGGAGTCGAACCCCCGACCATTTGCTTAAGAGGCAACTGCTCTACCAACTGAGCTATGGGCGCGTTTATCGCATTTTGATTTTACTATGGATTAAGTTCTTTAAGCAAGCCAAATAAAGATTATGTCGCCAATATGTATCTGGCGTTATACATTTTATTGACTTCGGGCTAAAAATGCGCTATTATTAAAATCGA
>JBBTRL010000045.1:0-2197 GCA_038065195.1 Patescibacteria group bacterium | reverse complement strand
TTTTGGCGGACTGTAATCCCACATAAATTCCTTGCCTTCGCTATTTAACAAAACTCCGCCATCCCCCCTGCATCCTTCGGTAGCCAAAATATTCGGAGGGGGCATAGGCGTCGGATGAAATTGCACGAATTCCGGATTACCTAACGGAATCAACCCCGTTTCCAAAGCAATCGCCATACCGTCGCCAAAACAAGTCCGCGCGTTGGTAGTATCTTTATACAGAAGTCCGGCGCCGCCTGTCGCTAAAATAACAGTATTTCCTAAAAACGCTTCAATATCTCCGTTAATCAAATTAAGAGCCGTAACGCCGATAACCTTATTTCCGTCTAAAATCAAAGAAAGCGTTTGTCGTCTAGAAAAAACCGGAATTTTAAGAAAAGCCGCCCGTGATTCAATTAAATTCATCAAAATGTGACCAGTCCCATCGGATGCAAACGCGCATCTCGGATGAGTAGTCCCGCCGAATTGCCGCTGGTTTATCAAGCCATTGTCAGTTCGGCTAAAAACAGCTCCCCAATAATCCAATTGACGAACGAGAAAAGGCGCTAATCTGACAACTCCTTCAACAATATCCTGATCAGCCAGCCAATCAGAACCCTTAACGGTATCGTCAAAATGCGCGCGCCAATTATCCTTAACGCTTTCAATCGTATTGGCAAGCGACGCCTGAATACCGCCTTGAGCTGCGTTGGAATGCGATCTTATCAATTTATCCAATAATGTCAAAAGGCAAACCTTGTAGCCCTTGGATACGATTTCAACTGCCGCCCTAACGCCGGCAAGACCGCCTCCGACAATCACAGAATCAAATTTATAAATTTTCATTATTTATTTCCTCCACCGCATTACGCCCAAAGAAGCAAAAAAATATTTAAAATCCCGAAAGACAAAACATTCGCGCCAATTGCGATTAAAATAAAATTTACAATTCCGCGCTTTCCAAACAAAATACCGTATTTTGTTAAAATACTCTTAATCCCGCACAAGGAATGGATAAACGCAAAAATCAACAAGGCAATTAACGATCCAAAATAAAAACTATTCCGCAAATGCTCCGCGACCATCGCCGCAGTAGTAACATTATGTCCCCAGCAAGCAATGTATAAATGGACTATTCCCAACACAAACACGCAAATCCCCGACAAAAAATGAATGTACCACAGCCATGAACCGCGATAATTCGTATCTATCAAATATTTATGCACTTTTGGCGTTTTTAAAAAATAACTCCAAGAGATCCTGAAACCATTAACGGCATGCGCCAAAAATATTCCGAAAATCAGAAAAACAGCGGCTTTGATAAAAAAATTATTCTTATCAAGATGCGCCGTGTACCAATCAAACCATCCGGAACCGCCCCAAATAGTTGATACGCCCAAAAAATGGACAAATAAAAAGCTTGCGAGAAATAAACCGGTAATTGTCTGCAAAAAATACAAAATCGTCTGCCAGCATGCTTTCTTACTTAAAATCAAATATCCTTCTTTTCTCATAACAATTCCTCCATTTTTTTCTTTTAATTTAATTTTCAAACAACAATCATTTAATATTAATCCAGAACCTAAAAAAGTCAATCAAGAAAAAATGACGGAAAAATCGACATAATAAATACGAGTCCCGCGATATCGCGGAGCTCGTATTTATTTTAACGCAAATCTTAATTCCTCTCCCTTGAAATCGCGAGAATATTTATAATCTTCCCATCTTCATCCTTCATTGGCGAAAGAGATAAATTACATTGCTCCCGAGTCGATAAAGTTTTGATATGCCTAATGTTAATGGTAGCGGATTTCCCTTGAAGGCATTTTTCAAGCAATTTCAAAACTTCTCCCCTTTGCTCCTCAACAATAGAACTCAACCAGTCCCATCCGATCGCTTCTTTTTCCGTTTTAAATCCATGTTCCACCATCCCACCTTTATTTAAATAAACAAGGCGCCCGTTAGTGTCTAAAATTTTAACGCAATCAGGCGAAGAATCAAGAATAGTCCTAATGCCTTTTTTATCTTTATAAAACTCTCTTTGCGTTTTTGCTTTATAAACCGCCCTGTGAATTGATCTCAACCATGGCAATGCCCTTTTTAACAATTGGACATTTCTTTCGGCTATATGTAAAAGATTGATAGGATCTCCGGTGGAATAATATTTGCCTCTTTTCTTTTTTCGCGCCATTCTTGGATTTTTTCAATTAAAACTTTA
>JBBTRL010000044.1:0-3489 GCA_038065195.1 Patescibacteria group bacterium | reverse complement strand
AAAAAATCGGTAATTATCGGCGGTGGTTTTGTTGGTTTTGAAATGTGTGAGATGATGCGAATGGTGGGCGTTGAGGTTGATTTGGTTATTCGTGAAAAAAAATTCTGGGAAGGAGTTTTAGATGAGGAGGGAAGCGAAATTGTGGAGAATTCTTTGCAAAAAAACGGCGTAAATATTATTCGTGAATCGGAAGTGAAGGAAATCATCGGAGGAGAAAAAGCAGACGGGATTATATTGAAAAGCGGTAAAAAAATATCCGCGGATATCGTGCTTGTCAGTATCGGGGTTTTTTGTCCATATAGTTGGATTAAAGATGCTAAAATTGAAACCAGTCGTGGTATAATTGCTAATGAATATTTGGAAACTAATGTTAAAGATATTTGGACGGCCGGCGACGCGGCGGAATTTACGGATATAATTTCGTGCGAGAAATGATATGTTGGCAATTGGGCTAACGCCCAGCTTCAAGGGAAAGTCGCGGCTTTAAATATGATTGGCAAACGTCAGCCGTTTAGGTTTGTTTCGTTTTGCAATTCTTCCGGTTTTGGGCTGAATATCGCTTTTATCGGCGATTTCAAAGTCGGCGAAAATCGCGAAATTATTTCGGCCGCTTCCGTAGAAAATAATCTTTATCGGCGGCTTATCGTAAAAAATAATAAAATCATTGGAGCGATATTGATAAATAAAATCAATGAAGTGACGACGATTCGGGAAGTGATAGAAAAAGGCGTTGATGTATTGGAAAAAAAGGATAAGTTTAAAGATATAAATATTAAAATATGATAAAAAATAAAATTAAAATCGGATGGTTTTCTTTTTCTTGCTGCGAGGATAATTTGGTTGTTTTTACTGAGCTTTTGAACGACCATTGGCAGGAATGGAAGAAAATTTTTGACTTTCGTTATGTGAATGCCTTGAAATCAAAAAATATTTTTGATGAATTTGACATTGTCTTCATTGAAGGCGCGGTTGCATCGGAAAAGCATAAGACAAAAATGGAAGAAATTAGAAAAATATCCAAAAAAGTGGTGGCGGTCGGTTCTTGCGCGATCACCGGAATGCCATCGGCGCAACGCAATTTTTTTAATGAAGAACAGAGAAAAAATATAGAGCCGTTGATTGAATATTTTGCTTCTTTTCCAAAAGTGTTGAAAGTTTCTGAAGTTATAAAAGTTGACGCCGAAGTGCCAGGATGTCCGATGGAGCCAAGTAAATTCCTTGAGGCGGTTGATGGTTTGATTAAAGAATTAAAATAATTTCATATTTTTAATATTATGCACAATTTAGATATTACAATGGATCGTATCAGTAAGGTTGAGGGATCGGCCGGTTTGGAAGTGCGCGTTCGGAATAATAAAGTTGAGAGCGTTCATTTTAAAATTACCGAATATAAACGGTTTTACACTGAGGCGATGAAGGGCAAGCCGATTTTGGGTTTACCCCAGCTTCTTGCCAGAATTTGCGGGACTTGTTCTAACGCGCATATTGTGTGCAGTATTGAAGCGTGCGAGAAAGCGTTGGAAATTGTTCCGTCCGAACAGACACGGCTTTTGCGGATTTTAACAATGTACGGATTGATGATCCGTGATCACGCTTTGCATTTATACCTCTTTACGATGCCTGATCTTTTTGGCAAAGACGCTTTTTTGGATTTTGACGAAAATAATCCCGAAGAACATCAGCTGTTGCACGACGCTTTTGAAATAAAAGCCGCGGGCAATGCGTTGGCGACGATTATAGCGGGACGAAGCGTGCATGCGCCTTATCCGGTTATCGGCGGTTTTACGCATTTTCCGGCTAAAAAAGAAATTGCGGAAGTAATAGAAAGATTGAAAAAAATAAGACCGGCTATTTTGCGTCTTATTAAAATATTTGAAAAATGCGATTTTCATTTTGACAGAAAAACAAATTTTGTGGCTATGGTGCCGGAACGATATGGATTTATAGATGGCTGCATTGATAGCGGGAAAGGGGATTGTTTGCCGGAGCAATATTTCGGGGACTATCTTGAACGGGTCATTTTGCCTTATTCGCAGGCATCGGCTTATAAACATGGCGGGGAATCTTATATGGTTGGCGCTCTTGCGCGGATGAATCTTGCCAAAGAACGGTTGCATAACGAAACCAAAGAATCGTTGAAAGAAACATTGGATTTGTTTCCATCAACGGATATTTATTATAATAACTTGGCGCAGGCAATTGAAATTTTACATTCAGTGGATGACACTATTGAAATTTTGGAAAATAATGAATTTAAAAAAGAGCCATTGATAAAAAAGCCATATAAAGATGGCGTAGGCATTGGCGTTGTGGAAGCGCCACGCGGCACACTTTACCATAAGGTTGAAGTTGGCGTGGATGGCATTGTTAAAAGCGGCGAGATTGTTGTTCCGACAGGGCAGAATCAAATCAATATTGAAGAAGATATTTGGCGACTTGTGGATGAACTTATTCCGGAAACGCCGAAAGAAAAAATTGAATATGAAATTGAAAAACTTATCCGCGCTTATGATCCTTGTATGTCTTGCGCCGCGCATTTTTTGAAAGTGGAGTGGGTTGATTCTATGATTTAGAATCTAGAAAGTAGAAAATGGAATTTGAAATCATTCGCAAAGACCGAATTTCCGCAAAAAGAATCTCCGCAAAAGTTATCCCCACATAGCATTATTGTTTATTTTTTTTGAGGTATAATTAAAAGTATCCTCGCCCCGCAAAAATATCCGGGCGGGAGATATTGAAGTATGGCAGACCAAAAATTAATTGAATACATACAAAATTCTTTGGCGCGGGGAACTTCCAAAAACGAAATTTATAAAGAATTGATTAATACCGGCTGGACTATTGATGTTATTCAAGAAGGATTTAACGCTATACAAAAGATTGGCGATAAAGAACGAACGCAGCAAAAAACCATTCGCATTATCGTTATTTTCGGAGCCATTCTTATAGGCGCGGGAATTTTTTCGTTCATCGCCGCTAATTGGCAGGGACTTGGTCGCGTGGAAAAAATCGCCATACTTATTTTCGCTATGCTGGGTTTTTACGCCGGCGGCTGGTTTTTAAAAGAAAAAAAGCATTATGAAAAAACCGGCGGCGCGCTTATTTTTCTCGGATCATTGGTTTATGGGGCG
Organism: Patescibacteria group bacterium; assembly: GCA_038065195.1. GTDB lineage: Bacteria > Patescibacteriota > Minisyncoccia > GWA2-38-13b > GWA2-38-13b > GWA2-38-13b. The sequence goes on along the minus strand of JBBTRL010000044.1, from coordinate 358 downwards.
AGCGTTTTTTTGATAGCTCAAATGTTTCATATCCGGGAAAATTGGCCTGATGGTTTTATTTTATGGATGATCGGCGCGGTGGCAATTGGCTTTGCTTTGGATTTGTATCCGGTATTCTATTTAGCGATCGTGGTTGGGTTTATTGCTATTATCAGCCATCCGACATGTTTATTTTTCGCGTTTGATGAAATAATCAGCGATTGTTTTATAGGCACATCCGCGTTTTTGCTTTTATCCGCGACAGCCATAACTTTTGTTTTTGGTTGGATTATTCGTAAAAAAATAATCCCGGCAATAAAATAATTTTAATATGGACATGGAGATAGATATTTTTTATTTATTATATTTAATTCCGATA
>JBBTRL010000043.1:0-2031 GCA_038065195.1 Patescibacteria group bacterium | reverse complement strand
TGATAACAGCATCGCATAATCCGGCAGAATATAACGGTTTCAAAGTTAGTTTGGAAAAAGCAGTGCCGGTCGGCAAAGACAGTGGTTTGGAAGAAATTAAAAAAATCGCGCTGGATCAAAAAGAATCGATCAATGTGATTGCGAATAAAACCGGAACTGTTGCGCAAAAAGATATTTTAAAAGATTATGTTAGTTTTTTAACAAAAGATAGAAAATTAAATAAAAACCTGAAATTAGTTGTTGATGCCGGGAACGGTATGGCAGGACTTGTTTTACCGAAAATTTTTGAAAAATTAGACATTAAAAATTACGAACCGCTTTATTTTAATTTGGACGGAAATTTTCCAAACCACGAAGCCAATCCCCTTAAAGAGGAAACTTTGACAGAATTAAAAAGAAAAGTTTTGGAAAATAAAGCGGATTTAGGCATCGCTTTTGATGGCGATGGCGACAGGGCGGGTTTTGTAACAAATAATGGCGAAGCGGTACGCGGCGATTACATTATTGCTTTAATTGCCGGCTTATTGCTAAAAGAAAATGCCAATGGAAAAATAATTTATGATGTTCGTTCCAGCCGTTCCGTGAAGGAATTTATAGAAAAAAAGGGCGGCATTCCCCTTCGCGGCAAAGTCGGTCATTCTTTTATGAAAGAACGGCTGCGAAAAGAAGGAATTTTGTTCGGCGGCGAACTCTCAATGCATTATTATTTTCAAGAATTTTTTAACTGCGATTCCGGTGAATTGGCAATGATAAAAGTTTTGGAATTGCTTTCGGAAAGCGGCAAAAATCTGGCAGAATTAATTTTGCCTTTGCAAAAATATTTTCAGAGCGGGGAATTGAACTATGAAGTTGGCGATAAAGAAGCGAAAATAAAAGAAATTGAGGGTAAATTTAGCGACGGTAAAATTGATTATCTGGACGGGCTTACGGTTGAGTATCTCGATTGGTGGTTTAATCTTCGCGCTTCCGGCACAGAACCGTTTTTGCGGTTGAATATTGAAGCGAATACAAAAGAATTACTTGAAAAAAAACAAAAATTATTGACAGAAATCATAAAATAACGAAAATTAAATAATTAACGCGTAGCGTTAATTCAAACATAAAATTTAGGTATTTTAATTTGACGACCATTTCGTCGTTTTTTTATTGACATTTATATATTATTAAGCTAAAATGCAAGTGTAAATAATTAATAATTCGTATAAACAATGGAACCTCAAGAAATTTTATTTAGCGTCGGTTTTAATAAAAAAGAAGCGCAAGTTTATCTTGCCGCTTTGGAATTGGGCGGAGCGACTATTACCGATATTGCTCAAAAAGCCGGTTTGCCGCGGACTACAAGCTACGGAATAATAAAAATTTTATCGCAAAAAGGACTCGTAAGTTTTAATGTTAAAAAGAAAAGAAAATATTTTTTTGCCGAAGATCCAAAGAGATTATTAAGCATTGCGCAAGAACGAGGCAGAATACTGGAAGAAGCGATGCCGAATTTGCAATCAATATATAATGTATCCGAAGTCAAGCCAAAGGTTAAATTTTATGAAGGCAAAAATGGCATTAAATCCATACTTGAAGATATTTTAAAATTAAAAAAAGACTTTCTTGCCATTACAGCCATTGAAGATATGTTAAAAGTCTTTGATAATTATTTTCCGCATTTTATAAAAGAAAGAGTGAATTGTAAAATTAATGTTAAGCTTTTAACTAATCGTTCACCGGTCGCTTTAACGCTTGCTCAAAAAGATAAAATGGAATTTCGCCAAACAAAATTTGTGCCGGAGGGATTTTTTTTCCATACGGCTATGTTTATTTATGGAGATAAACTTGCCATGATTTCCGTAAATAAAAAACCTGTAATCGGCATTGTTATTGAAGATGCGAACATTGTTTATACTCAAAAAATGCTTTTTGAAATAATATGGGGATATGAAAGTATAAAATAATCCGGGATTTAATAAAAACCGCAACTTACTATTTTTGTAAGTTGCGGTTTCTTTTTTTATTTCATCGTGGGTCTTTTTGGCAAGCAGA
>JBBTRL010000042.1:17734-50414 GCA_038065195.1 Patescibacteria group bacterium | reverse complement strand
GCGGCTTCGCCTCAGTGTCATGGACAATGAACATACATGGATGGAAAAGAGGCGGGGTGCTCAATTTTCTAACATCTCAGCTGCGTCCTTTGGACTTGCTTCGCTGAGAAAATTGGCATGAAACATTATAAACCAACAACAAAATCAAGAAGAGCGATGCTCGGTTACGATTTTAGCGGTTTGTCTAAAAAAAAGCCGGAGCGGAGTTTATTGATGTCTATCGCCAAACAAGGAGGTAGAAATTCAACCGGTAAAATTACGGTAAGAGGGCAGGGAGGGGGTCATAAACAACGATATAGAATGGTTGATTTTAAGATGAATAAGTTTGATATTCCGGCCAAAGTAAAATCAATAGAATATGATCCAAACAGAACGGCGAGAATAATATTGGTAAATTATCAAGACGGCGAGCGAAGATATATTTTGGCGCCCGATGGGTTGAAAATTGGCGATGAAATAATAGTTTCAAAAAAAGCGTCTATAAAAATCGGCAATAGAATGCAGTTGAAAAATATTCCAATTGGTATGGAAGTTCATAATGTTGAATTGGAGCCTGGTAGGGGAGGGCAATTGGCAAAGTCGGCCGGCGCTTTAATCCATGTATTGGGAAATGAAAGCGGTTATAGTCATTTATCTTTGCCTTCCGGCGAAGTAAGAATGGTGTCGGAAAAATGTATGGCGAGTATTGGTAAAATAAGTAATATTGAACACAGTTCAATTGTGTTGGGAAAAGCGGGTCGGTCGCGGTGGTTGGGTATAAGACCGCATGTTCGCGGTTCGGCTATGAATCCGGTTGATCATCCGCATGGCGGAGGCGAAGGTAGACAGCCAATCGGATTGAAGCATCCCAAGACGCCATGGGGGAAACCGGCGTTGGGAGTCAGAACTAGAAATAAACGCAAAAGATCAAGTAAGTTTATTATAAAGAGAAGGAAAAAATAAGTAAAAATAAATTAAATTATGTCTAGATCATTAAAGAAGGGTCCGTTTGTGGATCAAAAATTATTAAAAAAAATATCTAAACTTTCCGTTAAGAATAATAAAGGAGGAGAGATTATTAAGACATGGGCAAGAAGCAGCACGATTATTCCCGAAATGATTGGTTTTACCTTTGGTGTGCATAACGGGAAGGATCATTTGCCGGTGTTTATTACAGAAGAAATGATTGGGCATAAATTGGGAGAATTTTCTCCGACACGGAAATTTGTCAGGCATGGAGGCAAAATGCAGAAAGAATTGGAGTTAAAGAAAGTGGAAGCGGAAAAAGTCGCCAGAACGGCGGAAAAAACAAAATAATATAAAAAATAGTATAATCAGTTAAACAATGTTAATTAAAGCTTCGTTAAACAATATAAGAATAGCGCCGAGAAAAGTAAGATTAGTGGCCGATTTAATTCGTGGCGCGTCTTTTGGCGAAGCTGAACGCCAGTTAATGTTTTCCGATAAAAAATCAGCATTGCCGGTGCTTAAACTTTTAAGGTCGGCTAAGGCTAATGCTAAAATAAATTTTAATGTTCAGGATGCCAGTTTATTGCACATTAAGGAAATAAGAGTGGACGAGGGGCCGCATTCCTTAAAAAGATTTTTTCCGCGAGCTATGGGGAGAGCGTATCCTATTATGAAAAGAATAAGTCATATTAACTTGATTTTAGAGACCAAAGAGGTTAAAGTAAATAAAAATAAGATTAATGAGGCAGAAACAGATGTTGTTTCAAATATTAAACGAGAAAAGACCGATATTGATAATAAACATTCCGGCGTTGGTTATGTTCCGGGGAAATCGTACGGGTCGTCTGATGAAGTGAAAAAAAAGTTTTCAAGCAAGCAATTAAAGAGTTTTGGTAAGAAATTTTTTAGAAGGAAAAGCGTATAAAGAGTTTTGTCCGCGAAGACGATGATTTATAGTAAGATTTTAAATTTTAGATTTTATTTTTTAAATTGAAATATGGGTCAAAAAGTTCATCCGACAATATTTCGCTTGGGAGTTATACAAGATTGGACATCTCGTTGGTTTAATATTGCCAAATACAAGCATTTTTTGAAAGAAGATATTACTATTAGAAAGTTTTTTGACGGAAAATTATCGCGAGATGCCGCCATACAAAAAATAGAGATTGAAAGGACAGTTAATTTAATCAATATTTTTGTTAATACGGCCAGACCGGGGATATTAATCGGTCGTGGCGGTTCGGGCATAGAAAATATAAAAAAGAAGATTGAGTCTATTATATTCAATTTGCGAAAGTCGGTTAAAGACTTTAAGATGCCGGTTATAAAGATAGAAATTCGCGAGATTCGTAATCCGGAAGCGTACGCATCGTTATTGGCGTATGAAGCGGCTTCCGATCTGGAAAGACGCTTGCCTTTTCGTCGTATTTTAAAGAAAATAATAGAAAAAGCGATGGAGAATAAAAGTATAAAAGGCGTTAAGATATCTTTATCCGGAAGATTAAACGGTTCGGAAATAGCGAGGACTGAATGGTTGTCCAAAGGGAGGATACCGTTACATACCTTGAGGGCGGATATAGATTATTTTCAAACGGGCGCTTATACTACTTATGGCGTGATTGGTGTTAAAGTGTGGTTATATAAAGGAGAAATATTTAATAATAAAAAAACGGAAGCAAGCGATAAAAATATTAGTAATCAATAAATTATGCTGTTTCCTAAAAAAGTAAAACATAGAAAATGGCAAAAGGGACGAAGGAGATTTGGCGGTATAAGTACTCGGGGAAACAATATAAGTTTCGGAAGTTTCGGTCTTAAGGCGCAAAGTAACGGTTGGTTAAGTTCGCGTCAAATTGAAGCCGCCAGAAAAGTGCTTGTGCGTTTTTGTCAAAAAGGCGGAAAAATGTGGATACGGATTTTCCCGGATAAGCCGATAACGCAAAAGGGCGCCGAGGTGGGAATGGGCGGAGGAAAGGGAGCCGTTGAGTATTATGTGGCGCCGGTAAAAAGCGGAAGAATTATTTTTGAAATTGACGGTATAACCAAGGAATCGGCAATGGAAGCTTTTAGGAAAGCGGGTCATAAATTATCTGTTAAAACGAAATTTATAAATAAGTAAAATAAAATGAATGTGGCGGAATTAAAACAAAAACAGGACGAAGATTTGGAAAAAATGCTTGTTGAAAACAGGAGAAAGCTTTTTGATTTGAGAATTAATTTAAATGAGGGGAAAGTTAAAAATACTTCCGATATCGGGAAATCAAAAAAAGATATTGCCAGAATTTTAACCGTTTTAAAATCTAAAAGCGTTTCATCGCGCGAAAAATAAATATGGACCCCGTTAGAAATCTTATTATTGATTTTGCGGGAAAATATAATAATATTGAATTAAGTAAAGAATTTTATGGAATCACAAGGGCAAAAAATTTCTAACGGGGTGGATATAAAAAACACCGATAATGTAATAAAAAAAAGGCGGCTTAAGGGCATCGTGGTATCCGATAAAATGGACAAGACTATAGTGGTTAGAATAGATGTTCTTAAAAAGCATTCTCGTTATCATAAGTATTTTACTGTCAGTAAGAATTTTAAAGCTCATGACGAAGGAAATGAATATAAGATTGGAGATCGGGTTGTAATTGAAGAGTGTAGGCCATTGTCAAAAGAAAAAAGGTGGATTGTAAAACAATTAATTAATAATAAAAAAAAAGAAAATATATAACAAATGATTCAGCCTCGTTCACAACTTAGGGTAGCGGATAATTCGGGAGCTTTAATGGTCCAGTGTTTTAAGGTATTGGGCGGAACAAGGCGGCGTTATGCTAGAATAGGAGATGTAATCGTCGCTTCGGTGAAAAAAGCTTTACCACGAAAAGCTGTAAAGAAAAAAGATATTGTTAAGGCGCTTCTTGTGCGACAAAGAAAAGAGTTTAGAAGAAAAGACGGTTCATATATAAGATTTGACGATAATGCTGTTGTTTTGTTGGACGGGAAAGAACCGAAAGGTGGGCGCATATTCGGGCCGATACCGAGAGAAATTAAAGAAAGGGGTTATGATACTATCGTTTCAATGGCCAGTGAAATAGTTTAAAGGACTATTCACGAATACACAAATTTTAAATAATATACGAATTCGTATATTTGTGTACATTCGTATATTCGTGATTACTCTATGAAATTAAAAAAAGGAGATACGGTTTTAATAATAAGCGGAAAAGATAAGGGAAAAAAGGGGAAAATTCTTCGTGTTTTGCCGAACAAAAAAAGAATAATGGTGGAAGGAGTGTTTATAATGAAGAAACATGTGCGTCCAAAGCGCCAAGGAGAAAAGGGTCAGCGATTGGAAATTCCCGGATACATTGATGCTTCTAATGCTAAATTAGTTTGTTCAAAATGCGGTAAAGCCGCGAGAATAGGATATAAAATAACGGAGAATAAAAAATACAGAATTTGCAAGAAATGCAATCAGGAAATATAATCGGAATATTGTATAAATAAAATTAAAAATGTTTGATTTACAGGAAAAATATAAAAAAGAGGCGGTACCGGCGATACTGGAGAAGTTGGGTTATAAAAACATTATGTCTTGTCCGAAAATAATCAAGGTTGTAGTAAATACGGGCATAGGCAGAATAGCCAAGGAGAGCGGTATGATTGAGGATATCAGGAAAGATTTAAGTTTGATAACCGGACAATGGCCGGTTTTGGTGGCGGCCAAAAAATCAATTTCCGCTTTTAAGATTAGGCAAGGTATGCCCGCCGGTTTGAAAGTTACATTGCATGGCAATAAAATGTATGATTTTTTGTGTCGTTTGATTAATATCGCTTTTCCGAGGAGTCGTGATTTTCGGGGTATTGACAGGAAAAATATTGATCAGAATGGAAATTTGAATATTGGGATTAAGGAGCATGTAATTTTTCCGGAAGCCTCATCTGATGATATAAGAAAAATTTTTGGCTTGGAAGTTAATATAGTTACTAGTGCTAAAAATAAAGAGGAGGCGGAAGTATTATTTGAAGCGTTGGGATTTCCGTTAAAAAGTAAATAGATTAATAGTTTAAATATTTATGGCAACAGCTGCTTGGATAGCAAAAGCAAAAAAGAAACCAAAGTATTCAACTCGTATCATACGGCGATGTTTTAGGTGCGGGCGGAGACGCGGTTATATGAGAATGTTTGATCTATGTCGTATTTGTTTTAGGGAATTGGCGAATAAGGGAGAGATTCCCGGAATTAAAAAATCTTCATGGTAAATTCGTTGCCAAAGGTAATTCAATTTTAAATTTTAAATGTAAAATCTTAAATCTAACTTTAAATTTTAGATTTTAGACTTTAGATTGCAATGACCGATCCAATATCCGATATGTTAACAAGAATACGCAATAATCAGGCGGTTGGAAAAGAAACCGTTAATGTTCCCTTTTCCGCTTTTAAATTTGAATTGGCGAAATTGTTATTGAATAATGGTTATATAGCGCAGGCGGAAATAAGCGGTAATGGAATTGGCCGAAAGATAGTGTTGGCATTAAAATATTTGAATAATAAACCGGTTATTAGAAATATACGGCGAATTAGTAAGTCCGGGCAAAGAATTTATATCGGATATGATAAAATAAAACCGATTTTAAATGGTTATGGAATGAGTATAATTTCCACTCCTCTGGGCTTGATGACCAATAAAGATGCGATTAAAAATAAAATAGGAGGAGAAATTATTTGCGAAGTGTGGTAAAGAACTATTCGCGAATATACGAATTTTAAACTAATATACGAATATGTTATTTGTATATTTGCGAGTATTCGTATATTCGAGATTATTCCATGTCTCATATAGGTAAGCGAAAAATTAATATTCCGGATAATGTTGACTTTAGGATTGAAGCGAATATTGCCAGGGTTAAAGGCCCAAAAGGCGAGATTTCTGTGGAAATTCCGTCAGTATTGGAATTTAAATTGGAAGCAAAGGAATTTTTCTTGTTTCCAAAATCAAAAGAAAAAAAAACAATGGCCATATGGGGACTTATTAATGCGTTGGTTTCCAATGCCGTCAAGGGAGCGGTAAGCGGTTTTAGTCGACAGCTTGAAATCAAAGGCGTAGGTTATCGGGCAAGTGTTCAGGGGAATAAATTGATTTTGTTATTGGGTTTTTCGCACCCTATGGAAATTACTGCTCCTCAAGGCATTGCTTTTAATGTGGAAAAGAATATAATTACCGTTTCCGGTATTGATAATCAATTAGTTGGTGAAATAGCGGCGAAAATTCGCGATATGAAGAAACCGGAGCCGTATAAAGGAAAGGGTATTCGTTATGTCGGAGAATATGTAAGGCAAAAAGCCGGTAAAAAAGCTATTGGTTCGGGATTTTAAAGGGTTTTCTATGAATCGTAAATGGCGGCACAAAAGAATAAGGGCTAAGGTTAAGGGGGCAAAGGAGCGTCCGCGATTTTCTGTATTTAGATCAAATAAATATTTATACGCTCAAATCATTGATGATCAATTAAGTTGCACTTTGGTTTCCGGAAATACAAAGAAAATTAAATTGGGTCGCACTATTTTGGAAAAATCAAAAGAGCTGGGTAAGGAAATGGCAAAAAAAGCTAAAGATGTTAAAATAAAAAATGTAACTTTTGATCGCGGTGGATTTAAATATCATGGAAAGATAAAAGCAGTGGCGGATGGCGCGCGAGAAGAAGGATTAAGTTTTTAATAATTTAGCCGTAATATTATATGGATCAAAGATCGGGACAATTTAGAAAAAAGACAGAAAAGTTTTCTCCAAGAGAAGGAGGGATTGAGCAGTCTTTACTGGAAATAAGAAGAGTGGCTCGTGTGGTCGCCGGAGGAAAAAGATTTCGTTTTAGGGCTACGGTTGTCGTTGGCGATCGTCAAGGAAGAGTTGGAGTTGGATCAGCCAAGGGCGTTGATGTTTCCGGCGCGGTTGATAAAGCCGTGGAAAAAGCGAAAAAACGATTGACTTTTGTGAAAATTATCAAAGGAACCATACCGCATGAAGTTAGAATGAAATATGGAAGCGCTAGTATTCTATTAAAGCCGGCGGTTAGTGGGAGGGGGATTATTGCCGGAGGCGCTGTGCGAGTTGTATGTTCTTTGGCTGGAATAGTCGATGTTGTAGGAAAAATACTCGGTTCGTCAAATAAACTTAATAATGCTAGAGCTACCATTAAGGCGCTTGAGAGTTTTAAGTTGTTAAAAAACAATAATGCAGATTCATCAAATAAAACCAATTCATAAGCAAAAAAAACGCAAACGGGTAGGGCGCGGAGGAATAAAAGGCACTTATTCTGGCCGTGGAATGAAGGGACAGGGATCCAGGGCGACTTCTAAATCTCGTCCGCGGCAGGGTTTTGCCGGAGGCGATACTTTGCCGATAAAAAAGATTCCCAAGAGACGCGGATCTAAATTCGGTCCTATAATAAAAAACCCAAGAACGATTGTTAATATTGGTCAATTAAATGATTTTTTTAATGATAATGAAAAAGTGACGCCGCAAATTTTATTGGAAAAAGGTTTGATTAAAAAAATTTATGGTAAGATACCGGAAGTGAAATTATTGGGAAATGGGCAATTAACTAAAAAATTATTAGTGGAAAATTGTAAAATGTCAGGGAGCGTGAAAAGGATTTTGGGATTGGCGCTTGAAAGCGATAAAAAATAATAATATTATTTTATTATTTTGTTTCAAAAACTTTTATTACTATTTAAAATACGGGAATTACGCAACAAAATTATTTTTGTTATTTTTTTGCTTGCTGTTTTTCGGTTGGCATCAACAATTCCTGTTCCCGGGGTTGATATTGAGCGATTAAAATCTTTTTTCGCCGGCAATCAATTTTTGGGTCTTTTAAATATTTTTTCCGGCGGAGCATTATCAAATCTTTCAATTATTATGCTTGGTGTCGGACCATATATCACTTCTTCCATTATTATGCAACTTTTAACTATGATTTTTCCGGCATTTAAGGAAATGTACAGTGAGGCGGGAGAACAGGGAAGGCAGAAATTTAACCAGTATTCAAGAATATTGACCGTTCCTTTAGCAATAATACAGGCATTTAGTTTTATAAAACTTTTACAAAGTAATCAAATTATTTCTCAAATTTCCTCGTTTCAAATGTTGACCAATATTTTATTGATTACGGCTGGTACAATGTTTATAATGTGGATTGGGGAATTGATTTCCGAGAAGGGAATTGGCAATGGCATATCGTTGATAATATTTGCCGGTATCGTCGCCGGAATACCGGAGGTCTTGCGGCGGATTATTGTAGATTTTAATGTGTCCAAAATTCCTACGCTTGCTTCTTTCGCCGTAATGACAATCGCGGTTATAGCCGGCGTTGTAATGATTACCGAGGCGCAAAGAAATATACCGGTTTCTTACGCCAAAAGAATCAGGGGGAATCGGGTTTATGGAGGATCAACCACATATTTGCCATTAAGAATCAATCAAGCCGGGGTTATACCGATAATTTTTGCTCTTTCAATTATGCTTTTTCCGGGTATGATTTCCAGTTTTTTAAGCGTTACGAGCATTGCTTGGCTTTCAAATTTTGCGTCTTCCGTCAGCCGGGTTTTTCAAAACCAACTTTTTTACGGCATTTTATATTTTATATTGGTGGTTATTTTCACTTTCTTTTACACGGCCATTACTTTTGACCCTAAGGCGATTTCAGAAAACATTCAGAAACAGGGGGGGTTTATTACCGGTATAAGGCCAGGGAAATCAACCGCTGATTTTTTGTATTATATTTTAAACAGGATTACGCTTGCCGGCGCTTTATTTTTGGGGTTTATCGCTGTTATGCCATTTTTGGTGCAATGGGGAATGGGTTTGAGCACTACCATGACTATCGGCGGTACATCTCTTTTGATCGTGGTTTCTGTTGTTTTGGAAACAAGCAAGCAGATTAATTCGCAGCTTGTAATGAGAGATTACGAAGGATTCAGGTAAAAAATATTATAAATATTTTTTTATTTATGCATAATAAAAAAAGAATTATTATTATTTTGGGTCGCGCTGGTTCCGGCAAAGGAACTCAGTCAAAACTGTTGGAAGAAAAATTTGGTTTTAAATGTATTGGTAGCGGGGATATATTAAGGGCCAGATTCAAGCAAAAAGATTTTACGGGGAATAAATTGGATAAAGTTTTAAGCGGCGGAGGTCTCGCGCCAACGGCGATGATTTTTAAGTTATGGGTGGATGAATTGGAAAAAATAAAAAACAATGATTTGGCAGGATTTATAATAGACGGGAGTCCTAGAAAAATTTTTGAAGCGCAATTGATGGATCAGGCGCTTGAGTGGTATGAATGGGATAAATGTTTAAAAATATTTTATATTGATATATCGCGTAAAGAATCTTTTAGCAGATTAACTACAAGAAAATTATGCGGTGAATGTGGGCGTATTATTCCATATATAGGAGAATTTAAGAAATTGGAAAAGTGCGATAAATGCGGAGGAGAACTCAAGGTGCGCCACGATGATCATCCGGAGGGCATAAAAATTAGGTTGGATCTTTTTGAAGAAGAAACAAGACCGATAATTGATTATTATAAGAAAACGGATAGGAAAGTTATTGATATTAATGGTGAACAAAGTATAGAAAAAGTTTTTGCGGACATATTAAAACACTTAAAATGATAAAAAATAAAGAAAAAACGATGGATGGGGTGATTATAAAAAGCAGGGAAGAAATTGATATTATGCGAGAAGGCGGCCGGATTTTGGCCGCTATTTTGAATGAATTGTCGGAGGCGGTTAAGTCGGGAATTAAAACATTTGACTTGGAAGTTTTGGCGGAAAAATTGATTTTAAAATACGGAGTGAAAGCGGCCTTTAAGGATTATAGTCTGATGGGATCGCAAAAATACCCGAATATTTTATGCGTTTCAGTTAATGAAGAGATAGTTCATGCTATTCCGTCGGAAAGAATTTTGACGGAAGGCGATATCGTAAGTTTGGATTGTGGTATATGGCACAAGGGATTATGTCTTGATATGGCTATCACTGTTCCTGTAGGCAAAATATTACCGGAAACGGGGCGGCTTATTAAGGTGACAAAAAAATCGCTTAAAAGGGCGTTAAGGAAGATAAAGTCGGGAAATACTACCGGCGATATCGGCAATTCCATTGAACGTTATGTTAAAAGTCAAGGTTTTAGCGTTATTCGTGATTTGTTTGGGCATGGTGTCGGCAAGAAAGTGCATGAAGAGCCGGCAATTCCTAATTTTGGGAAGCGTCGTGGCGGGGTTATTTTGCGAACGGGAATGACTATTGCCGTGGAGCCGATGGTTTCAATGGGCGATTATAAAACCGTTGGATGCGATGATGGGTGGGGTATAAGAACGGCGGATAAAAGTTTATCCGCGCATTTTGAACATACGATTGCGGTAATGGAGAATGGATGCGAGGTATTAACTATGCATTAAATTATCTCATTTGTGATTTTTGTCAATACGATTGCCGTAGTTCCCATAAGTTTATAATGATAGGAGGTTATAAAATGGAAAGATGCTATGCATGTTGGAAGTTTTTTGAAAATATTAAGAATGGTTATATTAAACTTAATGATTTGATCGTGAAGACTAAAATTTGTTCTGAATGTTGCAAGGAAGAAGGTTTTGTAAAATTATTAAAAAAGTATGACGGTAGTTTGTTCACTGTTGAAAAAAACGAAATAAAAATAGATTGGCATTTTTTTGATAAGATATTTTCCAGAGCGTGGAGTCAAACTAATGCCGAAGAGAAGTATGCTCTTGAATTTATTTTAAAAGTGTTGGATATTTTTAATTCATCTCCGGATAAAAACTGGTTGATAGTGGCCGAACGCGGCGCGGTTCTTAATCCATTGGGGATTGACAGTATTTTGTATTTTCGGCGTAAAAAAGATATTTGCGAGTATGCTAAAATTCATCTTTTCGGCGTCGTGTTTGATTGGAAAATCGTAAAGGTGGCGATAAGTTTATAAAATATTTTATTTATTACTCAAATAGATTTAATCCTTGTTAAAATTTTGGCAAGGATTTTTTTTATGGTATAATAAAATTGATGAAGCCGTTTCTATCCGAAATCATTCCCACGCACAATGAATCAAAGCGTATAATTCATACGCTTCTTGATGTTGACCGGTATTTATCTTCGGAAAAATTTAAAAAGTTTGCGCAGCAGTACAATATTGACAAAGACGCGAAGGGGTATGAAATATTGATTGCGGATAGCGGTTCAAAAGATAATACGGTTGAAGTGGTAAAAAAATTCCAGAGTATTATAAAAAATTTAAAAATTATTGAAAATCAAGCTAATTATGGCAAGGGCTTTGTCGTAAGGCAGGGAATGATAAAGGCGCGCGGAAAACTTCGGCTTTTTACCGGCGCTAATAATTCTATTTCCATAGATCATATTGAAAAAATAATTCCTTATTTTTATGGGCAAGGCGATGATAGTATAAGGTATTCGGTCGTGATCGGTTCTCGAAGAATCGACGGCGCCAACATTGCCATTCGTCAGCCGTTTTATAGGAAAATATTCAGTCGTCTCGGCAGTAAATTTATTCGGTTCATCGTGGCGTCGGGGATAATTGACGCTCAATGCGATTTTAAATGTTTCACTGATAAAGCGACGAGATCCGTATTTATGAGAGGAATGATTGATGGGTGGGCTTTTGATGTGGAAGCTTTGGTCATAGTTCGTTTTTTGCGTCGTTATAAAATAAAAGAAGTGCCGGTAAAATGGATGAATAATTTAGATAGCAGAGCAACATTAAAAGTATATTTTCTGATTTTAATGGAGATAATAAAAATAAGAATTAATATTTGGCGCGGGTTGTATAAATAATTAAGTTTATGCCCAGTAATACAACTTCCAGCGCGTTTTTCTGTGTTTATATGCATTGGAAAGTTTAAAAGATGATAAATAAAATATTATTGATTTCATTAAAATAATTTAGGGCAAAAACAGAAAAACGCAATAGTAAAAAGAATATTTTTTTAAGTTTAATACTAACCAATTTCCAAGATGCCATAATGTCAATAAAAAATGGTATTTGAAAACTGGAATTTGATATACTGGGTATGAAAAAGCGTCAATTTTTATCGGAATTAAGGCGGGATTTAGTTACAGGCGATTGGGTGTTGATAGCAAAAGGGCGGGCGAAACGGCCGAATGCTTTCGTGGATTTTAAAAAAGAAAAATTTAATCAGCCTATAAAAGAATGCCCGTTTGAATTACCACAAAAATCCGGTAATCTTGATCCGTTATTGGTTTACGGTCAAGACGGCAAACGAAAAATTTTTAGCGAATGGAAAAATAATTCAGATGACTGGTTTTTGCAAGTTTTACCGAATAAATTTCCTGCCATAGGACAAGGTATATGCGAAGATACGCATGAAGTAGGACCATATCTTGTGATGGATGGAGTTGGTTCTCATGAGATTGTTATTACAAGGAACCATATAAATCACCCGGGTTATTTTTCCGGCAAAGAAATGGAATTTCTCATCAGGGCATACAAGGAAAGATATCTTGCCTTAATGACCGGTGAATGCGTGAAATATATTTCCGTATTTCACAATAATGGACGCGCCGCCGGCGCTTCATTGAGCCATCCGCATTCGCAAATTATGGCTATTCCAATAATTCCCCTTGACATCAGAAGAAGTTTAATTGGTTCGGAAAAATATTATCAGAATCATAAAAAATGCGTTCATTGCGTTATGTTGGAATGGGAAATTATGGATAAGGAAAGAATAATTTTTGAAAATGAATTAGTGGTTGCTTTCTGTCCTTTTATCAGTCGCGCAGCTTTTGAAATAAGAATATTTCCTAAAATCCATCAGTCTTATTTCGAAAAAATAAATGAAGATGAATTAAAGCGATTTTCCGAAGCGTTGAGAATTTCATTGGCGAAACTTCGTTGCGGTTTAAATGACCCGGATTATAATTTTTATATTCATACTGCGCCGGTTAAAGACAGTGTGGATTGGCATCATTATCATTGGCATGTGGAAATTTTGCCGAGAATAGGCATTTGGGCGGGCTTTGAACTTGGAACGGGCATAGAAGTTTCCACTATAGAGCCGGAAAAAGCGGCAGAATTTTTAAGGAAAGTTAAGATATAATTTTTTTAATAAAATTAATGTCTCCGGAATTAAACATATTTTTTATAGCAATGAGTCCGATTGTGGAGTTGCGCGGTTCCATACCGTTGGCAATTGAATTATATGGTCTTTCGTGGCAGTCGGCTTATATATGGTCGGTTTTGGGCAATATTTTGCCGATACCGTTTATTTTGCTTTTTTTGCATTTTTTTTCCGATTTTCTTTGCGTAAGATCACATACTTTTAAGTATTTTTTTGAATGGCTACTTGAAAGAACAAGGCGCAATAATGCCAAAAAATTTGAACACTGGGCGAGCGCGGCGCTTTTTATTTTCGTAGCGATACCGTTGCCGTTAACCGGCGTTTGGAGCGGTTGCGTGGCGGCATTCGTTTTTGGAATTCCTTTTAAAAAAGCTTTTTTATTTATCGCGGCTGGCAGTTTAGTCGCCGGAGTCGCAGTATTGTTATTAACATTGGGAATAGGTAATATAATTTAATGAAACCATTAATAGTCGCCAATTGGAAAATGAATCCTATTTCTCGCAAGCAAGCCGAGCATCTTTTTGAATCCATTAGGAAAGAAATTTGTGGTATTCAAAATATAGAAGTTATTTTATGCCCGCCATTTATTTATTTGGATTTTATTTCAAAGAAAACAAGCAAGGATATTAAACTTGGCGGTCAAAATATTTTTTGGGACAGGCAAGGACCTTATACTGGAGAAATATCGCCGCAAATGTTGAAAGATATAGGATGTGATTATGTAATTTTAGGCCATTCGGAGAGAAGGAAAAATTTTAAAGAAACAGATGAAATTATAAATAAAAAAATTAAAGCGGTTTTAAAATCGCGACTTAAAATTATTTTGTGCGTAGGCGAAGAATCCAGGAATAGTTTTAATAAAGACGGACGATGGACCGGCGAAGTTGATTTAGTTTTAAGGGAACAGGTTTTACGATGCTTGGAAGACATTGATGAATCGCAAATGGCAAATATAATTATTGCTTATGAACCGGTATGGGCGATTAGCACTACGGAAAATAGTTGCGTGGCTGTTCCCGACGATGCGTTATCCGCTTCTCTTTTGATACGGAAAACAATGCATCAAAAATATAATGAAAAAATCGCAAGATCATTGCGTATTTTATATGGCGGAAGTGTTGATTCTAAAAATGTGATTGATTTTATGAAAGAAGACGGTATTGACGGCGTGTTGGTAGGCGGCGCCGGTATCAATAGCAGTGAATTTACCAGATTAGTAAAAGCTGTAAGCGGACAATATTTGAGCGCGGAGCAAAAAACCGTTATTAGTCGTTTTTAATGATTATTTTCACGGTTTTTATCAATTAAAATAATTTTATATTTATTCGGCGCCTTATAGCGTTTTAAAAATTTACGCAATCGCAAGGCGCATTTTATACCGCCGAATTTCGCGTCGGCGATGATAATGTTTTTTCATTGATTGGTTTATAAGCATTATTATGGCAATAGATTGAGAAATAAAAAATGGGACGATTTGAATCGTCCCATAACTAATATTTTAAACAATCATCGCGCCAGTCTTCCGGCTGGCTTTCTTCTTTTTTGCAATTTCCGCAACAATCTACAGTTTCCATAATATCATCGTTGTATGTGAGTTTTTCACCGCAACAAAGACATTCATTATTTTTTTTCATTACAATATTAGTTTTTCCATGTTCTATTATTAATGAATTTTTCACATGACCGAAAATCTCGCAGTATTTTGTTGAGCTAACTTTTTTGGTTGTATGAAGTGGATAACCACATCCACAAGATCCTGGTTGTTGGTTTATCGCCCTGCATCTCTGACATTCAAATACTACCAATATTTTCATTTCCATTTGCGCTCCTTCACTCAAAAATTTTATCTCGATTTTTTATTAAATAAAACAATCTTCGGACTCCATATGGCACCCACTCCGGTCCGAACGGGACATAAACTGCCACTGGATGTCCGGATAATTGCAATATCGGGATTTCTTGCGCGCAAAAACCTCGTAAAAATTGTATGCCAATATCGTTTTTTAGGGCATTTATTATTTTCGTATTATGCGTTGCTACTTCTATAAATGGCATGAAAGCACAATTTGCATAGGCTATTATTCTGTATGGCGTATAATATTTTGGCAATAATGCCTCAGAATGCGGTATTTTATATGCGCCCTTGCAAAGCCGTATATGAATACCAACATCAGTCAATTTTTTTATATCTTCAGCGCTTCGTTTTGCCGCAATTTGCAGGCATTGACGAAGATGCAAATTTGGCAGGGCTTTTTTGAGTTGTATGGAATTTTGCACTGTTTTTTCAATTTCGGAAAATTCTTCCATATCTATTTCCATTCGCACATTATATTGACAACATAATGTGCCTATGGAAAACAGATTTTCAAAATACAGATTTTCGTTAATTTTTAAACCCAATTGCGATGGTTTAACGCTGATTTTGGCGTTTAAATTTGCGCAAGAGATTTCTCTTATAAGATGAGTGTATATATTTGTGTTTTTACGAACTTCTTCTGAAGTTTTAACTTTCTCACCGAGATAATTTATTATCGCCGCAATGCCTTTTTTATTTAAATTATTGGCTTCATATAACGCATCTTCCATCTCTTCGCCCGCAATAAATTTATGAGCAATTATTTTCCAAGCCAGTTTTTTTATTAGTTTTATCGATATAATTTTTATAAGCGTTTTTGTCAGTAAATCTGTCAATTTTCACCTCCTTTTTGTTTGATTAAGTTTTCAAGGAATCACGCCATTATACTTTTATTTTTATTGCTTGTCAATATTTTTGCGGAGAGGCAAATATGGTAAAATTAAAATATAAACTTCGCTAGAAGTCCAATGATTTTAATTTAATTATTATTAAAAGCAATATGCTCAAGAATTCATTTCAACAACTTAATGGCAAACAAAAAAATTCGGAAGGAAATTTTTTACCAAGGACTTCTATCGGGGTGAAATTACTAAAAAACAGTAAAATTAAAAATAAAACCGTTCTTTTGCGGGTTGATTTTAATCTGCCTACGGCAGATGGCAAAGTTTTGAGCGATGAAGATTATCGCGTTAAATCAGCATTGCCAACAATAAAATTTCTTCTGAAAGATGGCAATAAAATTATTTTAGTTTCGCATCTCGGCAGACCTAATGGTGAATGGCATAAAGCTTATAGTTTAAAGCCTTTAATAGGTCATTTAGAAGATATTATCGGAGAAAAAATTAATTTCATCGAAGACGATATACGCGAATTAAAAAATATTAATTGCGATAAAATTTGTCTTTTGGAGAATATCCGTTTTTATAAAGAAGAAGAAAATAATAATAAAAAATTTGCCGAAAAATTAGCGTCATTTGCCGATATTTTTGTGAATGATGCTTTTAGCGTATGCCATAGGGCGCACGCTTCGGTTGAGGCGATAACTGAATTTTTACCTTCTTTCGTTGGTTTATCTTTGGCAAAAGAAATTGATATTTTGGATAAAGCGCTTAAAAATCCCGCGCATCCGGTAACTGTAATAATTGGCGGTTTAAAAGCCGAAACAAAAGTTAGAGTAATTGGTAATTTCTTACCGAAAGCGGATTTTATAATACTGGGCGGCGTTGTGGCAAATACCATTTTATCGGTTAAAGGCGAAGAAGTTGGTCGTTCAATAATCAGTCCAGAAGTTATTCCGGCGATTAAAAAAATGAAAGTGGCGAATATAAAATTTACGGTTCCGGTTGATGTCGTCGTGTCTAAAGATTTAGACGGAGCCAGTGGCGCGACAGCCGTGCAGATTGGCAGTGTTTCAAGGGACGATATTATTTTAGATATAGGAGGGCGAAGCGTGGATTTGTTTTGTTCCTTAATCAGAGAATCCAAAACAATTATTTGGAATGGTCCGATGGGACGCGCCGATATGGAAATATTTTCAAACGGAACAAAAGCTATAGCCGGGGCCATAAGCAAATCGGGCGCTTATTCAATAGTAGGTGGCGGAGATACCATTGCTGCGATCAGTAAAATGGGTATTTTGGATAAATTTTCTTATATTTCTACGGGTGGCGGCGCTATGCTGGAATATTTGGCGGAAAATAAATTACCGGGGATTGAAGCGCTTAAATAAATATGAATAATTGGATTTTAAAATCTAAGGTTCCGAAAGTTTTTTTTAATAAATTTCCGGAAATGAATGCCGTGACATTACAGCTTCTTTTTAATCGCGACATTAAAACACAAAAAGAGATTGATGAATTTTTGGGACCGGATTACGATAAGGATTTGCATAATCCTAAATTATTAAAGGATATGGGTAAAGCGATAAAAAGAGTGAAAACGGCGATAATCAAAAAAAAGAAAATAACTGTTTACGGCGATTATGACGCGGATGGAATTTGCAGCGCCACAATATTAATGGACGCCTTGAAGGCAGTTGGCGCGGAACCGGGAATTTATATACCTGATAGAAATAAAGAGGGTTATGGTTTGAATTTTGAAAGTGTGCGTTTTTTGTCAAAACAAAAAACCGATCTTATTATGACTGTTGATTGTGGCGTAAGTGATTATAAAGAAGTGGAGTTGGCGAATTCTTTGGGTATGGATGTTATAATTATTGATCATCATACAATTCCTCCAAAATTGCCAAAGGCGGTCGCGATAATAAATCCTCGTCGAAAAGGTGATTGTTATCCTTTTAAGGAATTGTCGGCGGCGGGGGTTGTTTTTAAATTCGTCAAAGCGTTGTTTGACGCAAATGGTATAAATAATGAAAGGGAAAAATGGTTTTTAGATTTAGTGGCAATATCAACCATAACTGATAGAATGATTTTGCTTGGTGAGAATAGGACATTAGTTAAATACGGTCTTGTTGTTCTTACGAAAACAAAACGCAAGGGATTGAAAGCGCTTTTAAAATTAATCGGTAAAGATAGCGCAAAAGTTAAAAAATCCGAACGCAGAAAATTTGATATTTTTGGACTTAATGCGCGGGATTTGGGTTTTATGATTGGTCCGCGGCTCAACGCGGCGGGACGAATGGAGCATGCTAATACATCTTTTGAACTTTTGAATTCGTCTGATGAAAATGAAATCGGGCGAATATTGAATAAATTAGATGCGATAAATAAAGATAGGCAGAATTTGTGCGATAAAATTTTTAAAGAAGTTTGCGCAAAGATAGGAGATGATCCGAAAGATAAAATTATTATTGATGGTTCACCTGATTGGTCGGTGGGTATCGTTGGTTTAATTGCCGGAAAATTAGCGGAAAAATATCGCAGACCGGCTTTAATTTTTCATCAAGGCGAAATTAATTCGGACGGTTCGGCGCGCACAATTAAATCATTTAACATAGTGGAAGCGTTAAGAAGGGTCGGTGATTTACTTGACGAATGCGGCGGTCATGCAATGGCGGCGGGATTTCATATTAAAAATGAAAATATCGCGGTTTTTAAAAAGCGCATTATAGAAATAGCCAATAGTGAAATTAAAAACAAGGATTTGATGCCGGAAATAGATATAGATATGGAATTAAATATTGAATCTCAAATTTTAAGTTGGTGGGATTTATACGAAATTACGGAAGATTTCCGGCCTTTCGGACCAAGCAATGAAGAGCCGACTTTTTTATTGCGAGAATGTGTTGTAAAAGACTTGCGAGTGGTTGGAAAGAACGGCGCAGGACATTTAAAAACAATAATTGATTGCGGCGGCAAGGAATTTAATTGCATTGGCTTTGGGTTGGGCGAATGGTATGATAAAATAAAAGTGGGAGATAAGATTGATATTGTTTTTAATTTAATACTTAATGAGTGGAATGGAAGAAGAAATTTAGAATTTAAAATTATTGATTTAAAAAATAGCATAATATGAGCCCCGTTAGAAGTCCTTGGCGGAAAAAATTTAACAATTTTTTCCGCATTAGATTAACGGGGAATGTACAAAAAAAACGAATTATGTCTGAAGTAAATCATAATAATCGGGTAAAACAGACTTCTAACGGGGTGAATAGAGTGATTATCCATTGCGACGGCGGATCGCGTGGAAATCCCGGACCGTCGGCTTCGGGAGTTGTAATTGAATATAATGGAAATATTAAAGAATATTCGCAGTATTTGGGTGAAAAGACCAACAATGAAGCGGAGTATGAAGCCGTGATTTTCGCTTTAAAAAAGACAAAAGCGCTTTTGGGGAAAGTCGGCGTTAAGAATAGGGAAGTGGAAGTTTTAGTTGATTCCGAACTTTTATTCAAGCAGATTACCGGAAAATACAAAGTTTTGGATAAAAAAATCCAGAGTTTGTTTTTGCAACTCTGGAATTTAAAAATTGATTTTTCGCTGATTGTTTTTCGTCATATTTTACGCGATGGGAATAAACAAGCGGATAAATTGGTAAACCGCGAGCTTGATACTTGCAGTTCCGTATTGTTTTAAATATACCAAATATGTTAAATAAATTTAAGTCAACAATCGGTTTGGAAATACATGCGGAATTAAAAACAAAAACCAAGATGTTTTGCGCGTGTTTGAATGATTCCGACGAAAAGCATCCCAATATTAATGTTTGTCCTATTTGTATGGGGCATCCGGGCACATTACCTGTTCCGAATAAAAAAGCCGTTGAATCGGTTATTTTGACCGGAAAATCTTTGAACTGCGAAATGGCGGAAATTATTCAGTTTGACAGAAAAAATTATTTTTATCCCGATTTGCCAAAAGGATACCAGATTTCACAATTTTGGAAACCGTTGTGCCAAAACGGATTTTTTGAAATAGGCGGTAAAAAAATTCGCATCAAGGAAATACACATAGAAGAAGATACCGGTCGGCTTTATCATCCGCAGAACGTAGATTATAGTTTGGTTGATTTTAATCGCGCTGGCGCGCCGTTAATGGAGCTTGTAACCGAACCGGATATTTCTTCCGGCGCGGAAGCGAAAAAATTTTGCGAAGAAATTCAATTAATTTTTCGATATTTGGGAATTTCTGATGCTGATATGGAGAAAGGGCAAATGAGGTGCGAAGTGAATATTTCTTTATCAAAAAACAAGAAATTGGGAACAAAAGCGGAAATTAAAAACTTAAATTCTTTTAAGGCGGTAGAAAAATCCATTGATTACGAAATTGAACGGCAGGCGGAAATTTTAGAAAAAGGCGAAAAAATTGCGCAGGAAACGCGCGGTTGGGACGCGGATAAGCAAAAAACATTTTCCCAGCGGGCAAAAGAAACAGCGAAAGATTATCGGTATTTTCCGGAACCGGATATTCCATTATCGAAAATTTCAAATCTTCCGCCCAAGGCGGATCAGCCTCGGGCTGACAAATCTCGAATCTCAAATTTACCGGAATTGCCGCAAAAAAGACGGAAAAGATTTGCGTTAGAATATGGTTTGCCGGAAGAAAATATTGAGATATTCGTTGTTAATAAAGAATTGGGTGATTATTTTGAGCAGGTAATTTCGGAAATTCAGGCGTGGGATAAAAACGCGCATAAAGTAAGAATAGAAAATTTAAGCGAACATACGGCGCGGCTTATAAAACTTTCCGCGAATTATTTGATTACGGAATTGCAGAAATTAGCGCGAGAATTCGGAATAGAGGATTATGGCGAAATAAAAATCAGTCCGGAAAATTTTGCGGAATTGATAATTTTAACGCATAAAGGCGATATTTCGTCGTCCGGAGCGCAGGAGGTTTTGCGCGAAATGGTAAAAACCGGCAATGACCCGTCGCAAATTATTGAAGAAAGGGGAATGGGGCAAGAAAGCGATATTGAAGCGTTAACGGAGATTGTAAAAACCGTTATTAAAAATAATTTCAAGGCCGTAGAGGATTATAAAAAAAAACAAGGGGCATCATTGCAGTTTTTAATTGGTCAAGTTATGCGAGAAACAAAAGGCAAGGCGAATCCGCAAATAGCGGCAGATTTACTTAAAGAAATAATTGGTTGATTTTACCGATAAGTCCCATATCCAGTGCTTTTATTATTTTGACATCGGCAAAATTGCCGATTAGTTTTTTATCGGAATCGGAAGCAAGCGGTATTTTTACCGTTTTAAATCCGCACGTTTTGCCGATTAGCCAATGGCCATTTTGCCGTTTTATTTCTTTTTCAATTAAAACTTGTTGGGTTGTTCCGACAAGTTTTTTATTTATATTCAGCGATGTTTTTCGTAAAACGGCTGTAAGCTCGCGGTCGCGCCGTTCTTTCTCTTTGGGCGATACATTATCTTTAAAAATCTTTTCTGCCGTTGTGCCTGAACGTGAAGAATACTGCGCGATATAAGCCATATCAAATTTTAAATTTTTGAATAATTTTATGGAGTCCTGAAATTGTTTTTTTGTTTCGCTTGGAAATCCAACGATAAAATCGGTTGATATTGACGCGTTGGGAATTTTTTCCCGTATTTTTTTTACTAATTTTTTATATTGAAAAATAGTATACGGACGGTTCATTTTTTTAAGCACTTTATCGTTTCCGGCCTGAACCGGTAAGCTGATATATTTTGTTACTTTTTCGCAAGAAGCGATGGTGTCAATAAGTTCGTTCGTAAAATCTTTCGGATGGGAAGAATGGAATCGTATCCAAAAATCGCCCGGAATTTCATTAACTATTTTAAGCAGACAGGCGAAATTTTTAGGATTTTTTTCGTTGTTATCAATGTAAGAGTTTACATTTTGCCCCAATAAAGTTATTTCCTTATAGCCGTTTTTTACTAATTTTTTCACTTCTTTTATTATGTTAATTGTCGGTCGAGAGACTTCCTTTCCCCGCGTATAGGGAACGGCGCAATAAGTGCAAAAATTATTACAGCCGGTCATTATTGGCACAAAAGCGGAAAAAGAAGATTCGTAAGACGGAGTAATCTTAAAATAATCGGTAGATTTTTCGGCAGTTTTCCATCGTTGTATATCGGAATGTTTTGCTCTGCCGGCGATTATGCTTTTATTTTTTCTCAATTTTTTTATTATTTGCGGTAATTTTTCAATTTCTCGGATGTCAATTATGGCATCAAATTTTTGAACTAGTTTTTTTCTGTCTTGTTCTAAAACGCAACCAGTGAGAATGGTGATTGATGTTTTTTCGCCTCTTTTTTTCTTTTTTTGGATTTTATGAGCGATGCCGTGGATTCTATCAATCGCCGATTGCCGAACGGAACAAGCGTTGGCGATTATGAAATCGGCGTCATCTTGAGAAAGCGCTGGTTTAAAACCAATTTTATTTAAAATAGCTGCGATTCTTTCCGAATCGGACTGATTTGTTTGACAGCCGAATGTTGTGATATGATATTTCACCCCGTTAGATATTTTTGATGATTTTCGCATATTTGCTTGATTATTTCCTGTTAGGATATTTTGTGTATAAAACGACGGAAGATATCTAACGGGGTTTATAGATAAAATTTTAACTGGAAATTATTGCAAAAACAAGGCGGACACCTTGTTTTTGCTTGTAGTAATTACTTTATTTCTTCCGCCCGAGCCTGCCGGTAGGTATGGCTTTGGGTTGGTAATTTTATTCTACAGGAATGTTGTTCGTGTTGGAATTTTTATCCACAGGGCGAATAGGATAATTGGGATCTGTTTGATTTTTTTCACAAGCGCGCACTTTATACCATTCATGCGGTATACAGGCGGTCGGGAATTCACGGCATTCGCCGGTTTTTTGATTTTTTGCCGGAGTTATTACTTGAGCGCATAGTTGTTCCTTGTCAATTATTGTCGTCGGATCATCATTTTTTGTCGTATCGTTATTGTTGGTTTCGTCTTCAATATTTTCGTCCTCATCTTCGTTTTTACTGTCATTATCTTTTTCGTCTTCGGAATTTTTGTTTATCTCCAATTTTGCGATTATTCCGATGGCATTATTTGCATTGTGCATTGCAGCGTTGGATTGACCAAACGCTTCGCCGAATGATTCTTTTACATATGCCATTCGCGCTTTTTCCAGATGGATTTGAGCATTTTTTATAAGTATTGAGGCGGAATTCAATTTATCACTAAGGGCGGAATTATTTTTTGCCGATTCAAAATTTACCTTCGCTTTTTCTATCATTAACGCGGCTTTTTCAATTTGTTCTTTGCTTGATTGTTGAAATGTTGCTGTTTTTTCGTATTTTTCGTCGTCGGTATTTTTGGTTGTTTCTTCTGTTTTTTCATCCATTTCCATTCGTTCAATTTTATTTTTAATTCTTCCAATATTTATTTCTCTAGCTTTTTCCAATGCGTTTTTTACTACCATAGAAGCATTTTTGTCTCGAAGATCATTTATTGTTTCAAGATTATTGATTGTATCCATATGTTTTTCCGTATCTCCGCCAATATGCTTGATGTAAAGAGTGAAATTTTCAGCCGTATTTTCTTTTTCTTCTATTTTTTCATTAAGTCGTTTAAAGGTATTTTCCTGCGCGCGTTTGATCGCGTTTTTGGCGGCATCGGGAACTTTACCTTCCAGCTCTTTTAAAATTTCCAGATTTCTGAAATTTTTAAAATCGCTGCCGCTTTGATTTTCCATTCTTTCTTCTATTTTTTCTTGAAAACGATCCGCGCTGATGAACATAAGCGGAACATCCGACAGTGTTTGAATGGCGATCTGTTGGTTTTCTTGTATTTTTTCAAAAACTTCTTTCGGAACTTTTTCTCCTATTTTTTCCAGCAATTTTTGATGTTTAATTTGATTATCAATAAATTTATTTAGGAATGTTTCATTTTTTTCACTATTTTTTTCACCTATTTTTTCCGTTGTTTCTTTAATTTTTTTCAATTCTTGTCCATATTTATCAAGCGCTTTTTCCAATAATTTCGGATCATTGTTTGATTCGGCGATTTTTTGGATTTCCATCAATCTTTCGTTAGTAAAACGCAATTTTAATTCCGCTTTTTTTATTGGGCTGAAAGTGACTGATGATTTTAATGTCCTGCCAATGTTTTTTAAAAAATAAAAAGGATTTCCGGGCAGTAGAGTCGGTTCTTTAATTTCCAAATCATTAGCCGTAATATTTTCATCTTCATTTATGATTACTTGAATTTCTTCAGGAATTTCGTTTGGTTCGGTTGTCGTTGCATTGTTAGAAATATTGTCATTATTGCCTTGTGTTTGAGCTAAACTTATATCGGCGTAAAATGTAAAAATAGCGATAATTGATAAAATAACCGCGCTTTTAAAAATTTTATTCATAAGATGTTATATGTTTTATTGAAATAAACTAATTTAATTACCTTGAATTATGAAAAATTAAATTAAAGCGTTTCGTAATTCAAAGTAAATTAGTTTATTTCAAAAATAAAGTTATAATTTTTTATTATTCTCTTTCGGGAGATCTTTATTATTAATTTCATTTTTTATTTTTTCCAAGAATTCGACCATTTTCATTTCGCCCATATCGCCTTTACCGCGTTGGCGAACCCCGACGGTTTTATTTTCTTCCTCTCTGCCGCCGAGTATCAACAAATACGGCGTTTTTTGTTTTTCGCCTTCTCTTATTTTTTTCCCCAAAGTTTCGTTGTTGTCGTCAAGTTCCGCTCGTATATCAAATTGCTTGAGTTTTTCTAAAATTTCAATTCCATATTTATTGAATTTTTCGCTTATTGGAACAATGCGGACTTGAATGGGTGATAGCCATATTGGAAAAGCGCCTGCGTAGTGTTCAATTAAAAATCCGATCATTCTTTCGTGCGATCCCAATGGCGCGCGATGTATGATGTATGGCATCGTTTCTTTTCCGTTTTTATCTATATAAGACAAATTAAACCGTTGCGGCATATAGAGATCAAGTTGGTCGGTGCCTATGGCATATTCTTTACCGATAACCGATTGTATATATATGTCTGCTTTTGGTCCGTAATGCGCCGCTCCGCCCTCTTCAATTTCATATTTTATGCTCGATTTTTCAAGCGCTTCTTTTGATAATTTTTCGGCCATATCCCACATTGCGTCGTTGCCATGATATTTTTTTCTTAAATTTTTACGATCTCTAGTTCCGAGTACCACTCGCCAATTTTGGATACCGAGTGTTTTATAATAATATTCGTGCATTTTTATAACATTGATAAATTCTTCAACCGCTTTTTCCGGTTGAACATATATATGAGCATCGTTTTGGCAGAATCCGCGGACACGCATTAAGCCATGCAGTGTTCCAGATTTTTCAAAGCGGTAGACTTGCCCATATTCGGCGAGACGCAAAGGTAATTCGCGGTAACTTCTTAACCGCGCGTTATATATCATATGCGTATGCGGACAATTCATAGGTTTTAAATAGTATTCCTCTCCTTCAATGTTAATGGGAGAATAAAGGTCGTCTTTATAATAAGGAAGATGACCGGAGATTTCATAAAGTTTACTTTTGGTGATATGCGGTGTTGCAATATGCTGATACCCCCATTTTTTTTCCGTTTCGCGCGCCCATTTTTCAAGTTCGTGACGAATAGTTTCTCCCTTAGGAAGCCAAAGAGGCAACCCAGCACCTACTTCATCCGAGAAAGTAAAAAGGTCAAGTTCTTTGCCTAATTTTCTATGATCTCTTTTTTCCACTTCTTCAAGCATTTCAATATGTTCTTTGAGTTCTTTTTCTGAATTAAAAGCAATTCCATAAATACGGGTAAGCATTTTATTTTTTTCATCGCCTCGCCAATAAGCGCCCGCGACTTTAGTCAGTTTGAAAGCCGCGGGATTGATTTCTTTTGTTGATTTAATATGCGGTCCAGCGCACAAGTAAGTAAATTGTATTTGGTATTTGGTATTTGGTATTTGGTATTTTGCGAATGTTTTGTATACTGTTATTTTCTGTTTATTTTTATTTATTTCTTTAATTAATTCCAATTTATATGGTTTGTTTTTGAATGTCTTTTTCGCTTTCGCGAAATCAATTATTTCTTTTTGAAATAATAAACCCATTTTAACAAGTTCCCGCATTCTTTTTTCTATTTTGGGTAATTGATCGGGAGTTAATCCGCCTTCGCTCTCAGCTACGGCGGACAGATCAAAGTCGTAATAAAAACCGTTTTCAATAATTGGTCCTATCCCAAGTTTTGCGTTCGGGAAAATTTCCAAAACAGCTATCGCAAGAAGATGGCTTAAACTGTGGCGGATTTTTTCAATTTCATTTATTTTTTTCATTGATTTTTTATATTTTTAAAGATATTTTCTATAGTTTTATTTCCCTCTAAAATAAATTTATTTATTGGATCGCTTCCTTTGACTTCATTTATTTTTTCACTGTCATAAAAACTTAAAATTTCATTCGTTTTCGGATCCGTTTTTATTACTGATATTTCATCCAATTCATTTTTTTCATTCATTAAGCGTTCTGTCTTTATGTTTTCGTATTTTTTGTTTGTTGTATTGAAAACATTAAAAATTTTTTCAGAAAAGCGATTCGTTACGCCATTTTCATTTGTTACATAGTCAATCATACTCAATATATTATTTCCATCTTTCATAAATGCTTTGTATTGTTTTTTGCCGGAATTATCTGTTTTTTCCCAAATTTCCATTTTATAGGATTTTTCGAATAAATATTCTTCTGTTTTTAAATTGATTTTTCCATTTTTTTGAAAATTTTCGTAATCTTTTTTCGCAGATTCTTGAGCTGAATTATTCGTATCTTCTCTCTTTATTTTTTCAAAAGTAATCATATTGACGGTATTGGATGTTTCTGATTTTAAAATAGAGTTTTCGTTGATGGTTAAATCTTCGTATTTTATTATTCTTTCCAGATCAATGGCATCGGTCACGATTAAATTGATCGGTTTTCGTGTTGCGATATTGTTTTGTTCGTTTTCCTCCAATAAATATTTTATGGTTATGTTCGTGAAGCCGTTATAGGATTTATTAAAAATATTGAAAAATTTTCTCGTTTCGCATAATGCGTCATTTTCTTTTTTTATACGATAGACAGCGGCAATAGCGTTTGTTTCTTTTTCAAAAATAAATAATTTGCCACTTAATGAATATTTGGTTGGCGCAGATATTTTTTTGTATTTTTCAATCGGCAATAACGGGCAAAAATCATCTATTTCGTTTTCCGTCGGCAATCCCTCGGTTGATAATGAAGCGCCGGGATCTTTTTTTAATTTTTCATATTCTTCCCAGACAATCCATTGCTCTTTATTTGTATTTATATTTTCCGTTTTTTTTATTGTTTCAATTTTTTCCATAATGTAAAAATTAAATTATTTGTATTTCGTTTATTCCCATTTGTTTAAGTTTTGTTATTATACTTTCATCATATTTTATTTTATAAGGAGTTTCAATGGTATTTGGTTTCGGTCCGTCGTTAGGAATAGAAATTGATATTTGCGTAGAACCTGCAGGAAACTCCGAGAATATTTTTTGCAAATCTTGCATTAAGCGATTTCCGGAATTTTTCTGCAGATTAATTTGCAAATGCTTGATAGCCGGTTTTTTAGCGGCATTTTTTAAATATTCTTCCAAGAAGTATGTTTTATTGGCTATTATTTTTGGTACTCCGTCTTTATTATTCATCGCGCCTTCAACAACAATCATTTTATCATTTTGCCAAATAAGCGGATTGGATTCCAGGGTGCGGGGGAATACGATTATTTCTATTTGACCGGTAAGGTCTTCCATTTCCACAAAAAGCATTGTTTGATTTTGGCGCGTAAGAATTTTTTTAATTTTATTTATAATGCCTCCGCATATTATATTTCCGTCTGTTTTTGATCGAATTTCTTTTATGGAATCAAGAGCTTCAAGTTGATTTTTAAATTCTTTTAATGGATGTTCCGATATATAAAGACCCAGCAATTCTTTTTCCCACTGGAGCCGTTCGTTTTTAGTCGCGGCTAAACTTTCTTTAAGGCGAATGGGGGGCAGAGTATTTTTATTTTGCCTGCCTGCCGATAGGCATGGCGCATTTTCAAACAGACTGAATTGACCCTGTTCTTTGGATTTTTGAAAATCTCGAGCTAATTTTAAAAGATCTTCAATATTTGCCAGCAGTTTTTTTCTTTCGCCAAGTTCTTCTGTCGCGCCGCATTTGACGAGCGATTCAAGAGATTTTTTATTAAGGTCTTTTGATTGCACCCGTGTTATAAATTCTTCAATTTTATTATATTTTCCATTTTCTTTGCGTTCGGCGATGATAGCCGCCACTACATTTTCACCGACATTTTTAACGGCAGCCAGCCCGAATCTTATTTGTTTCTGGTTTACTACGGTAAAATTGGAAAAACTTTCATTGATATTTGGCGGTAATACTTCTATGTCCATATCATTGCATTCTTTGATAATTTCCGCAATTCTTTCAATATCATTTTGTTCGGAATTCATCAGCGCCGCCATAAATTCCGTCGGGTAATTCGTTTTTAAATAAGCGGTTTGATAGCCGATTGTGGCATAGCAGGCGCTGTGCGATTTATTAAAACCATAACGAGCGAATGGTTCAATGAAGTTCCATATTTTTTCCGTCAGTTCATTGCCAATACCGTTTTTCGTCAATTTTTCTATGAGTTTATTTTTCTGTTCTTCCAGTAGGGATTTTATTTTTTTGCCCACCGCTTTTCTTAATACATCCGCCTCTCCATAGCTGAATCCGGCGAGTTGTTTGACGATTTCCAAAACTTGCTCTTGGTAAACTATGACTCCGTAAGTATTTTCAAGAATCGGTTTCATTTTAGGATGCAAGTAGTTTATTTTTTTTCGTCCGTGTTTGGCGTCAATGTATTCAGGGATGTGTTCCATCGGTCCGGGACGATAGAGAGCGTTCATAGCTATCAGATCTTCAAATACAGTCGGTTTTAGCGCGCGTAAATTTCTTTTCATTCCGCCGGATTCGTATTGGAAGATTCCGGTAGTGTTTCCTTTTTGAAAAAGTTCAAATGTTTTTTGGTCATCCAATGGAATAGTATTGAAATCAATAGTTTCATTTTTAGTATTTTTAATGATCTGTATCGCCGTTTCAATTATAGTCAGATTTTTAAGTCCTAAAAAATCCATTTTAAGCAATCCCAAGTCTTCTATGGCATGCATTTCGTATTGCGTGATAACGCTGTTTTCGTTTTGCGGAGCGCGTTGAAGCGGAGCGTAGTTTTCTAATTTTTCTTTGGTAATTACAACACCGCAGGCATGCGTTGAGGCATGGCGCGCCACTCCTTCCAATTTTCTTGCCGAATCAATCAGTTTCTTGGTGTCTGGATTTGAATTATACGCTTGTTTAAGCTCCGGAACATTGTTCAACGCTTCCTCCAAAGACATAAACATTGGAATCATTTTCGCGGTTTGATCGCAGAAAGCATATGGGTAGCCTAAAACTCTGCCCGTATCGCGCACCGCGGCTTTTGCCGCCATAGTCCCGAAGGTGATAATTTGCGCCACATGATCTTTGCCGTATTTTTTAGAAACATATTCTATAACTTTGTCTCTTCCGGTATCGGCAAAATCTAAATCAATATCTGGCATACTGATTCTTTCCGGATTTAAGAATCTTTCAAAAAGCAGATTGTATTTTAGCGGGTCAATCGCGGTAATATTCAATAAATAAGAAACTATGCTGCCCGCAGCCGATCCGCGACCCGGTCCGACAATTATATTATTGTTTTTCGCCCAAGAGACAAAATCCCATACAATAAGAATATAAGAAGCGAAGCCAGTTTGCTTGATGACCAAGAGTTCGTATTCTAATCGTTGGGCAATAATATCGGTTATTATCCCGTATTTTTTTTCCATTCCTTCCGCGCATAACTGTTTGAGATATTCGTCAGTGGTTTTTCCATTGGGAACTTCAAAGTGGGGAAGTTGAGTTTTTCCAAGTTCTATTTCCAGATCGCACGAATCCGCTATTTTTTGCGTGTTTTCCAGCGCTTCGGGAATATCTTCGAAGTTTTTCGCCATTTCTTCCGGCGATTTCATTGAAAAATCTTCGTCTTTCATCGTTAGACGGTCGGTATCGCTGATTAAACTTTTCGTTTGGATGGCCAATAAAATATCTTGCGCTTCAGCGTCTTCCTTTTTTAAATAATGCATATCGTTTGTTGCTATAATTCCGATATTATTTTTTTTGCCAATTTTAATTAAAGCTTCGTTAGCTATTTTTTGTTCCGGTATGTTTGGGTGGTATCCGATTTCAAGATAGAAATTTCCCTTGCCGAAAATATTTTCGTATTCAAGCGCGGCTTTTTCCGCTTCATCGTATTTTCCGGCGATGGCGAGCCGTGATATTTCTCCGGAAACGCAGGCGCTTGCGCCTATCAATCCTTCCGAATATTTTTTTAATAATTCTTTGTCAATTCGCGGTTTATAATAAAAACCCTCCAGATGAGCAAGGGTTGTAAGTTTAATGAGATTTTTATATCCGATATTATTTTTGGCTAAAAGTATTATATGATATCTTTTGTCGTCAATTTTTGGGCGTTTATTCAACATTCCATTCGGGGCAATATATAGTTCTATTCCGATAATCGGTTTTATTCCGCGCGCTTTCGCTTTTTTGTAAAATTCAATCGCGCCATACATTACGCCGTGATCGGTAAGGGCCACCGAATCCATTCCTAACTCTTTGACGCGATCCAAGAGTTCGTCTATTTTAGCGAGACCGTCAAGGAGCGAGAAATGACTATGGACATGGAGGTGAGTAAAATTTACCCCGTTAGAAATCTTGGGCAAAAAATTTTCTTCCGAAATTTTTTGCTCGTTATTGGATTGTTGAAACGAATCTTTAAGCATATTGCTTTTTAATAATAATTAAACAAAATCATCAGATTTCTAACGGGGTTCATAGTCCAATTATAGCAGGTATTTTTTATAAATCCCAGCCCGAGGTTGGTCCGCCTTGGGCGGAAAAAATTAAATAAAATTAATAAAAATAGCTCATTGATTAATCAATGAGCTATCCTATTTTATTATTGTAATAATTTTAAATCAGTTTTAAATGGTATTTCGGTTCCGCGCATCTCGGCGTTTTGAAATAATGCCGAGAATCCGTATTTTTTAACCCTTTCGTATAAAATTTTATAATCTTTTCCTCTCAGTGTCATTTCCTTTTTGGTTTTAGAAATGACTACTTCTTTTTTTTCCCAAATTTCTTTGCCGTTTTCTTGGTGGCTGGCGAATCTAGTAACCTTGATTTCCACCTTTTCGTCTGTGACGGCGCGGAGTATTTTTAAAAATTCATTGGGAGTTTTCGTTTCTTTATTATTGACAGCGGTTATAATATCGCCGTATTTTATTGAGTTGGGATCATCAATGGCTTGATCTCTTGCGTAGGGATTTGTTATTTTCGTTTTTAACGGCGAATCTTCCATAAAGCCTACCACTAGAACTCCTTCGGTATTTTCTGCTTCAAAGTATAGGGATTTTAATCCTAATTTTTCAAAGAAAGCGATATTTAGCAGATCTTTCATTGCCGTTTTGGGATCGGCTATTATCAGTCCGGAATAACTTGGAGTATGAATTTTTTCTGTTAATATCAATGGAAAAAATTCTTTTATTAAATAATCCGGAATGGCAAAATTTATTCTTGAACCAGGATATCCGGAGCAGGGTTTTCCGATAATTTTTCCTTTATTTTCTCCGGTCATTCCTATTAAGGCGCCGCCGGAATTTCCGGGATTTACATCGGCAATAGTTCTATATCGTTCTTCGTTCAAGGGTGTATCAACTGTTGCGCCGAATAAGTTAAAAAAATTATTTCCTAAATGTATTGGAGGGTAAAAAACTTTTCCTTCACTTAGTGTTCCCTCTATAATATATGGAGACCCTATGACCATAACCGGATAGCCATATTGTTTTTGGAAATCGCTTACCGTTTCAAGGTTGCCTATGGGCAGGGCGGGGATTTTAGTTCTGTTTATTTTTAGAACGGCGTAATCTTCCCTGGGAATCATTCCTATCAATTCCGCCGTATATGAAATAATTTTTTCTTCGCCAAATTTAGTCCGAAATATTTTTTTAATTTCCAACGGCAATTTGTCTTCTTCGTTCCAAATGCTTACTACATGATAATTTGTGTCCATATAACTGGCTTCCGGGTCGTAGTTTTTTTTATTAATGCCATGGTTTTGCATTGCGTCCATATCGTATTCATTCATTTTGAACGCCGGATCAGCGGGTGATATTGAAACGCAAGAACCAAAGGAAAATTTCACCCCAGGCGGTTCATAATAACCGCCTTTTGGTTTGAATGAAACGAGGATCATCCAAACACTTTCTGTCCAGTCTTCGTTTTTGTTCAGCTCATTTTCCAGTTCTTTCAGTTTTTTTACAACTTCCGGTTTTTCATCGCCGGTGTTCGTTATTTTAGCATCCGATAAATCAATATTGACAATTTTTCCCGTATTATAAGATACTATGCGGTTGTTTTCGTAATTCATAAAACCGCAAGAAAGTAATGCGGGAATCATTAAAAGAATAAAAGTCAAAACAGATTTTCTGATCATATCGCCTCCTTTTCATTAAAATGAAATTTAAAAATTTAATATAATTTTTTAAAAAACTTTCGTATATTATAATATAGCATTATTAGTTAATTTTTGGCAATATTATTTTTACAAAGCAACAGTTAAATGAAGATATGTCAATATGCAAAAAAAGTTTGGTATGATAAAATGATTTTGAAATATTATTTTTAAAATTTATTAATTTTCGGAATACTTA
>JBBTRL010000042.1:0-17724 GCA_038065195.1 Patescibacteria group bacterium | reverse complement strand
GGTATTCTTTAAAATGTCGCGAGACGACATTTTGTAGCTGGAAGTTGATATACTGGGTATGAAGAAAGAAGACGCGCAAAAAATTCTTGATGAAACCGTAGCGTCAATCAAAGAAAAATTCGGCGACGGTTCAATAATGAAATTGGGCGAGGCGAAGAAAGTTGATGTGGATGTGATACCTACGGGTTCAATATCATTGGATGTGGCATTGGGCGTGGGTGGCGTGCCCAGGGGGCGCGTTATTGAAATTTACGGACCGGAAAGTTCCGGTAAAACAACATTAGCTTTGCATATCGCGGCCGAGGCGCAAAAAAAAGGAGGTAAGGCGGCTTTTATTGACGTTGAACACGCGTTGGATCCGGAATACGCCAAAAGACTTGGCGTGAATATAAATGATATTTTAATTTCTCAGCCCGACAACGCGGAACAAGCGCTGGATATTGTGGAAACATTAGTTAAATCGGGCGTTGTAAGCGTTATTGTTGTTGATTCCGTCGCGGCGTTGACTCCAAAAAGAGAAATTGAGGGTGAAATAGGCGACCAACACATTGCTCTTCAAGCGCGGTTGATGTCGCAGGCATTAAGAAAATTAACGGCAATAACTTCCAGGTCGGGTACGACGATAATTTTTATAAATCAGATAAGAATGAAAATTGGAATTATGTTCGGCAATCCGGAAACGACGCCGGGAGGCAAGGCCTTGAAGTTTTACGCGTCTTTAAGAATAGATGTTAGAAGAATCGCGCAAATTAAAAAGGGAGATCAAATTGTTGGAAGCAGAATAAAAGCCAAGGTGGTAAAAAATAAAGTGGCGGCTCCGTTTCAGGTGGGGGAATTTGACATTATGTATAATGAAGGCATATCGCGGGACGGCGACATACTTAATACGGCTGTAAAATACGATGTAATCAAAAAATCAGTTTCCACATATTCTTATGGCGATATAAAACTTGGCGTGGGGTTTGACAAGGCAAAAGTGTTTTTGAAAGAAAATCCCAAGATTACTAATGAAATCGTCAAGAAGATTTGGGACGCGGTTAATGCCAATAAATAACGGCGTTAATTAAAAATATTTTTCAGCAAATCCCTCGTTGACAAACGAGGGATTTATTATCCCCAATTTTAATTTTTGACAAAGTGGAATTTGTGTTATAATAAATTGGCAGTGGGAAATTCGGATTTTAATACTATAATTATTCGTTGCGTATAATGAAAAATTTTTTCAGCAGATTATTCGGTAAAATTATCGGCGACAATTATTTTTTGTCGTTAGATTTGGGGAGCAGTTCAATTAAATCATTGCTTTTTAAGATAAGCGAAGACGGAAAAAAAGCGGATATATGCGGTTTTGGCGAGAGCCGACAGTTTCCATTGAGCGATAATGTTGTAAATAATGAAGATGGTAAGATGTCGCGAATTATTTCAGTCGCGCAAAAATCCATAAGCGAAGCTTGTAAAAATACGAAAATTCATATGCCGTTAAGAGTGATTTTGGGCGCGGCGGGCGATCTATTGCGCGGAGACAGTATTACCAAAAGATACATAAGGGAAGATGCGAAAGAAAAAATAAACTTGATTGAATTAAAAAATATAATACAAAAAACGCAATGGAGCGCATGGGATAATATAAGAAAATTTATCAGAGATGAAACCGGTTATTCGGAATTTAACATAAAACTTATCAATTCTCGCATACAAGAAATCAAAGTGGACGGTTATAGAGTTACTAACCCCGTAGGATTTGTCGGCAGGGAAATAGTAATAAGTATTTTTAATGTTTATAGTACGGAAGAACATTTAGAATTTTTAAATAATATTGTTGGAAAATTGAACTTGGAATTATCATGTATTGCCGCCGAACCTTATGCCGTTGCGCAAGCATTAAGCGTCGGTTCGGGTGATAAAGTAAGCGCGTTGCTTTTGGATGTGGGAGATTTCACGACGGACATTACATTTATACAGGAAAATAAAGTCAGGTTTATAAAAACCATCGCCTTGGGAAGTAAAATATTTAATCAACGATTATCAAATGAGTTAGGCGTTGATAATGATGATGCCGAAGCCATAAAGATAAAATATGGCAATAATCTTTTAAGCCCGACAGTTGCGAAGAAAATAGCGCTTATTCTTAAGAGAGATATAGATATTTGGCTTAATGCCTTGGAACTTTCGTTGGCTAACATATCAAAACAAGAAATATTGCCAAGAGATATTTTATTGTACGGAGCGGGGTCTCAGTTGCCCGATTTAAAAACGGCGTTGGAAGACGGTAATTGGCGCAAGAATCTTTCTTTGCCTAAGCAACTTGTCGTTAATTTGCTTTTGCCGGAATCTTTTTTCAATATTATCAATTTGCCGTCGGAATTTAATCGTCCTCAATTTACGGCTTTATGCGCTTTATCGGTTTTATCTTTGGATTTCATAGCGCATGAAGATCAGATTAGTCAAAGTTTGCGCAGAATTTCCAGGATAGTAAGCCAATAGATTGGTACCATATCAATATAATGTCGCGAATTTTTTGTTAAAATTTGCAAATAATTAAACATCGTAGTTTGCAATTTTCAATAAATTCGCCGGATTTATGCGTAAGTTAATCAATATTGATTCGGGAGACATCGTAACTTCCATTATAGATAAATTAATTTCCGAAAAGGCGAAGAATATTTTTTTGTTCATTCCGTCCGATGCGTTATTTTGGCACAGTGTAGTCAATTTAAAACTTTTAAAAAGAGAAGTCGGCAATCTTGGAAAAAATATTATTATTATTAATCCCGACAGGGTTAAGAGAGAATTATCGGAAAGAGTCGGGTTTATCTCTTTGGGCGCGATTCCTCAAGAAACAATAGAGGAGGCCGCGAGTGATTATAAAATTGAAGATTCTCTTGAAGATATTTTATTGTCCGGCGTGAAAACGCACGGGGAGAATACGGCGCAAATTGTTGTTCATAAGAAAATTTCTGATATTGTAAGGCGTTCTCCTTTTGAAAGACCTATTTTATCTTCATTTGCTTCTTTGAAAAAATATTCTTCTATGAATATGAAAAAAACAAGAGAAGAGTTGTCGGAAGAAGATGATAGAATTTTATCGGGGATTAAAAATAGTATGACAGCAGACGAAGATAGCCGTAATGTTTACAAAAAATTGGCGGATAAAGAAAAGAGCGAATTGGAAAAACAATTTTTTGACAGAGGAAATTTTGAAGAACGAATAAGTAGCGTTAAAAGCGAGAGAGAGAAAAGCGCGTATATTTCAGAAGAGACGGTTCGCGGAACAATGAAGAAACATATTTTGATGAAAAATTTTATTATTTCATCATTGGTCGTAATTGTCGTGGCGTTATCGGCGGGAGCATCAATTTTTATTTTATCAAAAGCCGAATTGCATATTTTTAGGAAATTGGAATTAATTCCTTTTAATGTAAATATTACAGTTGATCCGTTGATTGGCGTTGTGGATTTTGTAAATAATAAAATTCCCGGTCAGATTTTGACCATTAAAAAAAATGAAGAAAAATCATTCTTGTCTTCCGGAGAAAAAGAAGTGGAAGAAAAAGCTCGGGGTTTGGTAACTGTATATAATGAATTGGATTCAACTTCTCAACCGATGATTCCGTCGCGTTTTAAGGAAGAAAAATCGGGAAAAATTTTTTGGAGCGTTAAATCCATTATCGTGCCGGGAGCGTCCATAAAAGACGGTAAAATTTTATCCGGAACCGTTGAGGTTGAAATTGTCGCCAGTGAAGCGGGAAATAGTTTTAATATTGATTGTTCAGCATTTAGTCCGTGCAGGTTTACCATTCCGGCTTGGCAGGGGACGGTCAAATACGATAAACTTTATGCCGTGACAAATACGCCGATAAAGGGCGGATCAACGGGCAGAGTGAAAATTGCGACAGCTGAAGATATTATCAAGGCGCGGGAAGCGATTGTTTCGGATTTAAAGTCGGCGTTGGCGAATGAATTAAAAGAAAAGGTGCCGTCAAACTTGCAATTATTAAGAGAAAGTTTAACTGAAAAAATAATTAAAGAGTCTGCTGGAATCAAGGCTGGCGACATTGCCAATGATTTTTCCTTATCGATGGATATGGAGCTTTCGGGTGTTGCGTTTAACGGCGATGATCTTAATCAATTGCTTGATTCTATTATTAAGGGCATCATATCAGAAGATGTGGATGCATTATTGGATAAACGGGAAGTTGCCTTTGCCGTTTCTTATGGTACGGATAAAAAAGTTTTAATAAAAGTAAATGGCGAAGAGAGTGTTGCTTGGAAAATTGACGAATCGTCAATAAAGCGAGATATTTTGGGCAAAAACGAAAACGATTTAAGGCAATATTTTAATTCTATTAAAGGCGTTGAAAGTGTCAAGGTGGATTTTTGGCCGTTTTGGGTAAATAAAGTGCAGAATAAAGAAGGTAAGATTGAAATAATTATTGAGAAATAAAAGTAGAGACTGATTTTTTATTGATTATTTTTTTAATCAATTTGATATCGGGGCAATGGTTGACTTATTTTTAAGTATTTGTTAAACTTATTTTAAATGCGATGAGTAGTTTAATAATGAAGACATCTTCATTATTATTATTTATTGCATCAAGTGAATGCAAAATAAAAATGTAATTTTAGTGGAAGGCGAAGTTATTGAGGCCTTGCCTAACGCTTTTTTTAAAGTAAAATTAGACGGAAGCGACGAAATTATTACGCATCTTTCCGGGAAAATGCGCATTAACCACATTAAAGTATCACGGGGAGATCGAGTGTCGGTTGAAGTAAATGAATATAACAAGGAAAAGGGCAGAATAATACGCAGATTATAACTTTACTTCATTTAAGTATTTACTAAATATTATTGTATGTTAATATACGAATCGTATATTCGTAAAAATTGTGAAAGTAAGATCATCGGTTAAGAAAATTTGTGATAAGTGTAAGTGGGCAAAGCGTAAAAGAAAAATTTACATTATTTGTTCTAATCCAAAACATAAGCAGAGACAAGGGTAACGGAAATTTTCAATTTTTCCGCCCGCGGGCGGATCAGCCAGTGGGCTGACAATTTTCAATTTTCAAATAATTTCCAATATTCAATTCCCAAATTAAAAATATTTGATTATTGGAATTTGTGATTTGAATTTTATTTTTGTGCCACGCATAGCGGGTGTAAATATTCCCGAAAATAAAAGAATAGAGATATCTTTAACCTATATATATGGAATAGGGCGATCTTTGAGTCAGAAAATATTAAAACAGGCAAGTATTGATTTTAATACGCGAGCCGGAAAGTTAAGCGCCGAGGAAGTAAATAGATTACGCGATATTGCTGAAAAGAGGTATAAAATAGAGGGAGATTTACAAAGAGAAGTGATGTTGAATGTAAAGTTAATGAAAGACATAAAATGTTATCGGGGCATTAGGCATATCAAGAAATTGCCAGTCAGGGGACAGCACACGAAAACTAATACGAGAACTGTGCGCGGAAATGTTCGCAGAACGATGGGTAGTGGCAGGAAACCATCGGCGGAAAAGACATAAAGGGGACTATTCGCGAATATACGAATTTTAGATAATATACGAATGAGTTAAAAGTTATTTGTATATTTGTGAGTATTCGTATATTCGTGATTACTCTATGGGTAAAAAACATATAATTAAAGAAGAAAAAGCGAAAGAGAATAATAAGGTGAAAGAAGAAACGGCAAATGTCGTTAAAAAAACACCTTCTCTTGTAAGAACCGTTAATGGGAGGGCTTATGTTCACGCGTCTTATAATAATACCATTATCACAATTACCGATTCTTCCGGAAATGTTATTTCATGGGCAAGCGCTGGCGCGGTTGGTTTTAAGGGAGCGAAAAAATCTACTCCGTTTGCCGCTTCCAGGGTAGCGGAAATATTAATGGAAAAAATAATGAAAATCGGAATGAAAAATATAGAAGTATTCGTAAGGGGTATAGGATCCGGACGGGATTCCGCCATCAGATCTTTGGCTTCGCGCGGACTTAATATTATTTCAATTGAAGATATCACGCCTTTGCCCCATAATGGTTGTCGCCCCAAAAAACCGAGGCGAATATAATTTTTATAAATTTTTATACTGGGTATGATTAATAATAAATGCGCAAAATGCAGAAGGGCGGGAGTAAAACTCTTTTTAAAGGGCGATCGTTGTTTTTCGCCTAAATGTGCCATTGTGCGAAGATTATCGGCTCCGGGAGTTCATGGAAAAAAGCGTCCGGGAAGATTATCGGAATATGGAATTCAGTTGAAAGAAAAACAGAAGTTGAAAAGAATTTATGGTTTGCGTGAAAAACAATTCGGAATATATATTAGAAAGGCATTGAAAACACGCGGTGTAAGCGCTAAATTATTGATGCGCAGTTTGGAAATGCGTTTGGATAATATAATTTTTAGATTAGGGCTGGCAAGTTCAAGAAAGCAAGCGAGGCAAATAGTAGTTCATGGATTTTTTAAAATAAATGGTAAGAAAGTGGATAAACCGTCTTTTTCAGTTAAAAAGGGCGATATTATTTTACTTAGCGAGGTAAAGATGAAAAAACCCATTGCCGAGGATATGAAAAGAAGAGTAAAAAAACATAATTCGTTGGAATGGCTGGAGTTGGATAAAGAATTGCTGAAGGGTGTTGTAAAAAGTGAGCCGACGGAAAGTCAAATTGATTCAGGAGTTGATTTATCAAAAATTATTGAATTTTATTCACGGTAATTTTAATTTATTTTAATATTTTAAGCGCGGTTTTTCTTGATATTAATTTTTTTAATTTGGAAAATTCGCGCGTAAATTTATTTTTTGGCGTATGCTTAATATAACATTGCCGGAAAAACCGAAAATTATTGAATCAAAAAACAATACGGCTATTATTGAAATAAACGGTTGTTATCCCGGATATGGAAATACTTTAGGTAATGCTTTAAGGAGGACTTTAATCTCTTCTTTGCCGGGCGCGGCGATAACCACTGTAAAGATTCAGGGAGTTAAACATGAATTTTCCACAATACCTTATGTTTTTGATGATGTAATTCAAATAATACTTAACCTTAAGCAAATTCGGTTGAAAGTTTTTACCGATGAGCCGGTTGTGATGACTCTGAAAGTTAGCGGTGAAAGAGAGATTACGGCTAAAGATATTAAAACATCTTCGGCCGCGGAAATTGTTAATCCTTCTTTGCATATAGCTTCTATAACCGATAAAAAGGGAGTGGTGGATATGGAATTTTTGGCGGAAAGAGGATTGGGTTATGTTCCGAAAGAAACACGGAAAATGGAAAAATTAGATGTGGGAACAATTGCGTTGGATGCTATTTTTACTCCTATTCGAAAAATAAATTACAAGATAGAAAATATGAGAGTTGGCGACAGAACCGATTATAATAAAATAGTGTTTACGATAGAAACTGATGGGACAATCAGTCCGGAAGAGGCTTTTGAATATGCGTCAAAGAAATTAGTTGAGCAATTTAATGTTTTGGCGGAAATAGAAAAAGATGAAGATAAAAAAATGGTAAAAAGCGTTGTAAAAGAACGGGAAAAAGAAGTTGAAAAGAAAGAAGAAAAAAAAGAAGAGGAAGATTCTTTAAAAACGAAGGTGGAAGATTTAAAGTTGTCCAATAAAATAATTAATATTTTAATTTCCAATAAAATAAAGACATTGGGAGGGCTTGCGAAAAAAAGCGAAGATGATTTACGCGTGATTAGCGGTTTAGGCGATAAGGGTATTAAAGAAATAAGAAAGGCTGTCGGTTATTTTGGTTTAACTTTAAAATAAAAAAAATAAAATAATATGCGGCATAGAATAAAAGGGAAAAAATTTAGCAGAACCAATAAAATAAGAAAAGCTTTTATTAGGAGCTTGGTTGTGGCATTGGCGGATAGAGAGAAAATAATAACAACCGAAGCAAGGGCAAAGGCATTGAGGAGCCGAGCGGAGAAATTAATATCTATTGCGAAAAAAAGAAATCTTCAAGCGACGAAGCGATTGCATTCCTGTTTGCCAAAAAATTCAGTTAAGAAAATAATGGATATTGCTGAAAGATACAATGATAGGCAGGGGGGTTATATTAGGATAAGTAAAATATTAAACAGAGTAAGCGATAAAGCCAAAATGGCCATTGTTGAATTTGTTTAGTTGATTATTTTAATAAGTATGCAAAAAGATTATACAATTGACGCATTCGGTAAGATTTTAGGAAGATTAGCAAGTGAAATTGCTGTTTTGTTGATTGGTAAAAATATGCCGGATTTTGTGCCATACAAAGATAATATCTTTAATGTTACGGTGATAAATACGGACGGTATTAAAGTTACCGGAAAAAAGGAGACGCAAAAAAAATATTATCATTACTCCGGATTTCCCGGTGGAATAAAAGCAACTCCTTACGGTAAAATGTTTGAAAAAGATTCGGGAAGGGTTTTAAGAATGGCTGTTTTGGGAATGTTGCCGAAGAATAAATTGCGTTCGCGACGTATAGCAAGGTTAAAATTATATAAAAAAACTCAAATTAGCGATAAAAACTAACGGAATCCGGAATATTTTATTATAACGGTTTCCTAAAAAAATCAATGCCAACAAAGATTGATGATAATAAAAAAGATATTGATTCCGGTAAAAAGATTATTAAGGCGAAAAAAAAGGATAGCGTTAAAAAGATTATTGCGTCTAAAAAAGTTTCTTTGCCTATCGGGCAGGCAGGTTTGCCTGTCGGCGAGCAGGATTTGCCGGAGATTATTGGTGATGATAAAAAAATAGAATTAGACGAGAAGGATATGGGGGATCAAAATGATGCGTTAAATAAAAAAAAGAGATATTATGAAGCGGTAGGACGACGCAAGACATCGGTCGCAAGGGTAAGGTTATGGACGGTTCATCCTTCGGAATCGGCGGAAAGCGGAAATTTTACCGTAAACGGGAAAAAACATACGGAATATTTTCTTACTCCGGAACTTCGTTGTATGAGCGAAATGTCATTACGAAAAATGAAATCGTTTAATAGATTTCAGGTTTCTGTTTTGGTAAAGGGGGGAGGAATTTCATCGCAAGCGGAAGCGATAAGACATGGAATTGCCAGATCCTTGGTTAAGTTTGATTTTAATTTTGGAAAAAAATTAAGAAGAGTCGGATTTTTAACCCGAGATTCAAGAATGCGCGAACGCAAAAAATTCGGACTTAAGCGGGCGCGCCGATCGCCGCAGTGGTCAAAAAGATAAAGTTTTTACTTTAACGATATTTACACTAATTATATCAAAAAACGTCCGCCGATTTGGCGGGCGTTTTTGTTTTTATATATTTTTATATTCTATTAAGGAAATATA
Source organism: Patescibacteria group bacterium (assembly GCA_038065195.1). GTDB lineage: Bacteria > Patescibacteriota > Minisyncoccia > GWA2-38-13b > GWA2-38-13b > GWA2-38-13b. The sequence goes on along the minus strand of JBBTRL010000042.1, from coordinate 8,402 downwards.
TCGGAGTAATAAAGAGTGTCGTCACGCAAATAATAAATTACGCCGTTGTTTATAAAAATATCGGATAAAATATTATTTAAAATTGTGTAAGTGTTGCGGGGCGGGCGATTATCCATCTCGGTAAAATAAAGATCATCCGCTAATATCCATATATGGCGATTTGTGATATGCCAAAGAGCATTGTCAATATTGCCATTGTCGGAACTTGCAAGTTCTTCTGTGGTTCCTTGGCGTTTTTGAGGATATTCATTATCATCTTCCATAAAAAACACCCATACTTTATTTTTATTGCCATACAATATTTTTTTTGAATCGGACGTGAATTGCGCGAAATCCAAATCATTGATTATTTTTACATTCCCGCTTGACATTAAAAACAGTTTGCGATTTTTTTGATCCCAAAATGCTATTTTTTTCTGATCAGGCGTTATCAATAATTCGTCCCCATTATTATAATCTAACGGTATTTCGGATAATTTTTCATCGTTTTGCGTAATGAAATTATATCTGCGTATAAATCCCATACTATCCATATAATAGGTATATGAATTAAATGCCAGTGAAATTGTTTTATAATAAATTGCGTTATTTGTCAAAATTGATGATTTTTTATCGCGTAAATTATACGCATAAAGTCGGTTGTCGTATATGAACATTATGGAATTATTTATAGTCGGATGCCATTGTATTTGCAATGGTTGTATAAATCCGTCGGTATCGCTTTTTTTCAGTTCGCTGTTTTTTATTAAAAAATGAGTAATAGTTTGTTCGGAGAAATCAAGAATGTAGTTGTCTTGTTTATTATACGCGATAATCTTCATTTCGTTATCGGTCCATGCTATTTGATTATTTTTTATGGCATATGCAACTTGTTCTTTTTGGAAAGTATTTTGCGGACTAATTGAATATTTTTTTTCTTCATTGATTATAATAATATCGTTTTCCGCGATTATCAACCCATAATTTTTTGACGGCGACGGATATATTTTCGTTGCGGGAGAAAATAACAGATTTTCCTGAATTTTATCCGGCGCTAAAATTATATTTTTTGCTTCACTGACTAATCCCGATTCAATTTTTATGTATTTTTCCCAAGGATAAAAATTTTCTTTTGTGATTTTGATATGAAAATTTTTAGGTAAGAGTCCGTTTATAAGCAACGGCGTGTCGTTTTTCAATGATTTATTATTTAAAAAAATCTGCGCTTTTTTAGGCGTAGTTTGCAAATATATTCCTCCGGTGCGGAAAAAAAACATTTGTTGGAAATCAAAACGGTATCCTTGAACATAAAAAACAATAATGGGAGAAACGGCGGTAAACAGCAGGAATATAAGTATAAGTAAAATAAACCGTTTGTATCGTGTCATATGTCCACTATATATTTTATTGCTCTTCTAATCAAGTTTTTGCGTTTCATTGATTGATGTACATAGTGGATAACTTTATGTTGTTGATATAATAAACTATGGTATAATAAATTTATAATTACCGGATATCAAAATCTCTCTCTCGGATCAAACAATTAGGGGAGGTTTTTTGCGTACCGCTTTTTAGCGGTGTTTTTTATTTATAAAAAAATTAAACGAATAAAACGGTTTTTAAGTAGTAGGTCGATAGAAACCATAAAAATTAATAAATCCCGTTAGAAATAACAATTTCTAAACTGGATAAATATAATTGATCAAATGTGCAAAAATTAATCAGAAAATTGTTAGGAAAATTAAGTGAAAGAGAAAAAAAGATTTGTAATAATTTGAAAAAAGCTTTGAAAATTTCCGAAGCATTTATCTGTAAAGAAATTGAGGATATTGAAAAAGAAGTTAAATGATTTCTTGATTTTTCTAATTTTCTTTTTGTCCATCATTTTTTGAGATTAATAAATTTTACATAGAAGTTAAAATAAAATAGCGTTTTTTTTCCACGATTTTAGGATTGGAAAAAAAACGCTATTTTATTATTAAAACTTTAGGTTTATAATATGTATATATGAATTATCGCGTTAAAAAACAAATTATCGTTTTAATCGGCTTTATGTTGATAGCCGGATTATTTAGTTTTTTAATTTATTTCGTTGTTCGTAATCCGGTCGGTTGTTTTGATAATATTCAAAATCAGGACGAAAACGGCGTTGATTGCGGTGGCGTGTGCGAAAAGCAATGCGAGTTAAAGCCGGAGGATATAAAAGTTATATTTACTAAAGTAATTCCCACTTTGCCACAAAAATATAATATTATTTTGAAACTTTCAAATCCTAATGCCGTTTATGGAGTAAAAAGCGCCGATTATGTAATAAAATTTTTCAACGAATCGCAATTGATCGCTAACCACAGAGGGTCTTTTTATGTATTGCCCAATGACACAAAAACCATTATTTTAAATGCGTTAAATATGGATCTTGAACCGGATGATATTAGTGTGGCAATTGAAAATATTGATTGGATTAAATTGCAAGATTATAAAACAGCTCCTCAAATTGTTATTAAAAACCAATTTTATAATGAATTGACCAATCAAACGGCCTTCAGTGAAATTAAAGGAGTGGCTGTTAACAGAAGCGATTTTGATTTTGACAGGATAAATATAAATATATTGCTCTTTAATTTAAATAAGGAAATAATTGACGGCACATTTACGGAAATAAGGACATTGTTTTCCGGAGAAGAGAGGGGATTTATCGTTAATTGGTTTTATCCGGTTCAAAATCCCGTCAGCGTGGAAATAGAAGCGGATACGAATGTATTTGAATCGGATAATTTTATGAAACGATATGGTTCACCGGAAAAATTTCAAGAATTATGAATTTTTCGGAAAAATTAATCTTATCCACGATTGTTTATTATGATATTTTGAATCTCCCGGCTACATCCTGGGAGATTTTTGAGTATTTGATTTTATCGCAAAAAATCGTACCAAAGGCGGAACGCGGTGATACCGGTATTGATAATATTGTTCGCGCGCTTAATGGCGAAGTATTGCGAAAATTTATCGGTGAAAAAAACGGATTTTATTTTTTAACTGGCGAAGAAAAATTATGTCAAAAACGCATTGAGCGACAAAAAATCGCGGATCAAAAATGGAAAAAGACGACAAGAATCGTAAAATTGTTTGCGGTTATTCCGTTTGTAAGCGCGGTTTGCGCCAATGGTTCCCTCGCTTTAAATAATACTGAGAAAGAGAGCGATCTGGATGTTATGATTTTTATTAAATCCGGTAGAATTTGGACAACGCGTTTTTTACTTGCGGTATTGACTGCATTATTTGGAGTTAAACGTTTTAAAGATAGTAAAAGGGTTTGCGATAAAGTTTGTTTTAATCATTTTATTGCCGATAATTCGTTGGAAATGAAATTTCGCAGTATTTATACGGCTTTTAATTACGCGCGCTTGGAATTGATTTTTGGCGATGCGGATATTTTACGAAATTTTTATGAATCAAATAAGTGGATTAACGATTATTTGCCGAATTTTAATAGACAGAAAAAAATCAATCAAAGAATTTTGCGAAAATCGCGGTTGAAAGTTTTTGGAAAAATGGGAGAATTTATTTTAGGCGGTTTTTGGGGCGATCTTTTTGAAAATATTTTAAAAAAATACCAGCTCGGAAGAATTCGTAAAAATAAGACGGATGTTGGTTGGGGTCGGATTGTAATAGATGATACACAACTGGAGTTCCATCCCCATTCCGCGGAAAAAGAAATTATGGAAAAATACGATAAAAGAATTAAGGAATTTGGTTTACGGGAAAAATAAAATGTCCCACAGTATTGAGGGACATTTTTGTTTTTATAAGGAAATTATTGTCGTAAACTCTTTTTGTAATTTTATAAGGTCTTCGTTGTTTTTGTATTCTTCGGGCAATTCATTTACCTGAAGATATTCAATAACTTGGGAAAGTTTTTGAGTAATGGGTCCGATTTCGCCATTATTTATATCAAATACAACATTTAAATTATTTAATTTAAAACCGGCTATGGGTGTTATATTGGCGGCTGTTCCGCTACCGAAAATTTCATCGGCATCTGTAAAATCTTCAAGTTTTATTTTTTTTATTTCGAATGGGATATTAATCGCTTTGGCAATTTTCAATACCATTTTCCGTGTTAAACTTGGAAGAATTGTGCCATTGTCTAATGGTGGCGTATAAAGAATACCATTCTTTACCATAAATGCGCTCATCACGCTAAACTCTTGGATTTCTTGATCTTTTGCGGGCAGGTTGTTTTCTAAAAAAATCACTTCATCGCATTCTTGTTTAAAGGCTTCTCTTAACGCTATCTTTGCTATTGCATAATTGCAGGATGCTTTATAATATCCTGTTCCATTCGTGGTAGCGCGCGTTTTGTTTGTGATAAAACATATTGGAGGTTTGCCGGCGTATATTCCGACCGGCGAACACCAAAAAACTGTTTTGTAGGGATATTTATATTCGTTTGGAATTCCTTTGACTCCCAGATTATCTTCGCCTCCTTCAATCGGACGAATATATAATGATCCTTTTTTGTATGCCGGTATGTGTTGTGAGTTTAGGCGAATTAATTTTTTCACCGCTATTATAAATTCTTCCTCGGGAAACGGCGGCATATACATTCCTATTGCGCTATGAACAAAACGTTTCGCGTTTCCTTCCAAGTGCAACACTATGGCGTTTTTTTCTTCGCGGTCAAGACAAGCTTTAAGACCCTCTATAATTCCTTCTGCGTAATTTATGGCGGTAGTATGCGGAGAAAAGTATGTTTCATACGATCCATAGTGAAAAACTTTCAAACCGGACCAATTGCTTGAAATAGGATTAAAATTAAATACTATTTCAAATGTTGTCGGACTTATTTTAAACCCGTTCGGTTCAGGTCTTTTCATAGCTGTCTCCTTTATAAAATTATTGCAAAGAACTGAAATTTTACATTTCATAGCATAATAACTCCATTTGCGTTGCTTGACAAGATTTATAATAAATATAAAATGAATTAATAGAGAATTGGCACTCTAATATGTTGACTGCTAAATAGTTTTACTAAATATTAATTTTTACGAATTTATAATTTTATATTCGCATTCATTATTATTTTGTAAATAAAATATTTATATGAAAATTAAACCGCTTGGCAACAGGGTGGTGGTTGAGCCGCTTTCCAAAGAGGAGAAGACAAAAAGCGGAATTGTTTTGCCCGATACGGTTGACAAAGAAAAACCGGAGCAGGGAAAAGTTATCGCCGTAGGCGCCGGTAAAAAAATACAAGAATCTGGAGTGAAAAAAGGCGATACGGTGCTTTTTGGAAAATACGGCGGAGACGATATTAAATTTGACAACAAGGAATACAAAGTTTTAAAAGAAGAAGAGGTATTCGCCATTCTAGAATAAAGGGCTTTTTCTACCAAGCACTCAATTCACCAAATCTTTTAAACAAAAACTAAATTAGATAAATTGAGCGCTCGGTACTCAATTTTCTAACACCTCAGCTGCGTATTTAAAATTTTCGTTTAACGAAAATTTTAAATATTTGCTTCGCTGAGAAAATTGGTATGCCTAAACAAATTAAATTTAATATACAAGCGCGGGAGGCGTTGAAACGGGGAGTTGATATTTTGGCCAATACCGTTAAAACAACCTTGGGTCCCAAGGGCCGAAATGTTATTTTGGATAAAGGCTTTGGTTCTCCGGTTATAACTAATGATGGTGTTACTATTGCGAAAGAAATTGAATTAAAGGATAAATTTGAAAATATGGGCGCGGAAATCGTCAAAGAGGTGGCTTCAAAAACAAATGATATTGCCGGAGACGGCACGACAACCGCTGTTCTTCTCGCGCAAGCCATAATTTCTGAAGGATTAAAGAATGTCGCCGCCGGAGCCAATCCGATGGTTTTAAGAAAGGGAATTGAAAAAGCGACTAAAGCCATAGTTGCGGAACTTGGCAGAATGTCCAAGAAAATTTCCACCAAAGAAGAAATCGCGCAAGTCGCCACTATTTCCGCACAAGATGAAGAGGTGGGCAAGCTTATTGCCGACGCGATGAATGAAGTGGGCAAGGATGGAGTTATCACCGTGGAAGAATCGCAAACATTTGGATTGGAAAAAGAAGTGGTTGAAGGAATGCAGTTTGATAAGGGATATATTTCTCCCTATATGATTACCGATACGGAAAAAATGGAATCGGTTTTTGAAGATCCTTATATTTTAATAACTGATAAAAAAATAGCCAGCATTAGTGATATTTTGCCGCTTTTGGAAAAAATGGCAAAATCCGGTAAAAAGGACTTAGTTATAATCGCTGAAGAAGTGGAGGGCGAAGCGTTGGCGACATTGGTGGTGAATAAACTTCGTGGCACATTCAATACATTGGCGATAAAAGCGCCCGGTTTTGGCGATCGCAGAAAAGAAATGTTAAATGACATAGCGGTTGTTACCGGCGGTAAAGTGATATCTGAAGAAGTAGGCTTAAAATTGGAAAATACTGAGATAAATATGCTTGGTAAGGCCAGAAAAGTTGTGGCTACCAAAGAAACAACAACTATCATTGAAGGTAAGGGTAAAAAATCCGATATAAGCGCGCGTGTGGCGCAAATCAGAAAACAGCTTGATATTTCAACCTCTTCGTTTGATAAGGAAAAATTACAAGAACGGTTAGCCAAACTTACCGGAGGAGTGGCTGTTATTAAGGTGGGAGCGGCAACCGAGCTGGAACAAAAGGAAAAACAGCATCGCGTTGAAGATGCTTTAGAAGCGACAAAAGCGGCTGTTGAGGAGGGTGTGGTTGTTGGCGGTGGCGTTGCTTTATTGAGAGCCGTGAAGGTTTTGGAAAATTTAAAATTGGATGGCGACGAAGCGACAGGCGTTAATATTATGAAAAAAGCGTTGCGCGAACCATTATGGCAGATTGCTTATAATGCCGGAGTTGACGGTTCGGTTATCGTGAATGCCGTAAGTGAAAAAGAGGGAAATTTCGGTTATAACGCGGCGGAAAATAAATATGAAGATTTAGTGAAAGCGGGTATTGTTGATCCAACGAAAGTTACTCGTTCAGCATTGCAAAATGCCGCATCAGCCGCGGCGATGATGCTGACGACAGAAGCGGCTGTTGCCGATTTGCCTGAAGAAAAAAAAGAAGAAATGCCGCACGGAGGAATGGGAGGAATGGGTGGGATGGGAGGAATGATGTAATCGAATTTTAAAATAACCCGCCCCGCAGTATTGCGGGGCGGGTTATTTGTTGTTTAATTTATTTATTTTTGGTAATATTAAGTTATAGAAATTATTAATTTACACAAATAGATCGCAAATAATGCGAATGGTATTCGCGGTATTGGCGATAAATTTGTGGATGTTCGTTATGTATATTATTATCGGTATTGTCGCATTTATAATTTTTTATTTCATTTTCGCTTATAATGGTCTCGTTAAATATAGAAACAGAGCGAAAGAAGCGTGGTCTGATATAGATGTTCAGCTAAAAAGAAGATATGATTTAATTCCGAATTTGGTGGAAACGGTTAAGGGTTACGCGGCGCACGAGAAAACCGCTTTTGAAAATGTGACGAAAGCTCGAGCTATGGCTTTGGGCGCTCAAGGTCTTGAAGAAAAAGGAAAAGCGGAAAATATGCTTACGGGCGCTTTGAAATCAATTTTTGCCATCGCCGAAGCGTATCCTCAACTTAAAGCGAATGAAAATTTTATTGAACTTCAACGCGAATTGTCGGATACGGAAAATAAGATTCAGGCGGCGCGGCGGTTCTACAATTCAAATATAATGGCGCTTAATACATTAATTGAATCGTTTCCTCAAAATATTATCGCCGGAGCGTTTAAGTTTGAAAAAGAGAAATTTTTTGAGATAGAAGAATCGGCGGAAAAAGAACTTCCGAAAGTTAGTTTTTAGATTACTTTGAATTACGAAATGCTTTGAGACCCGGTCTCCGCCGCTCAATTTTATTTGGCAACGGACGATTATCAATTGAAAACATAACAAACAATAAAAAATATAAAGTTAATTGGAGGAGACCGGGTCTCTCGTAACGGCATTTCGTAATTCAAAAAAATTATGACATTATACTCGCATCAGGACTCTAATATAAGAAAAACCTGGTTTCTTATTATGTTATTTTTGATAGTAACAATTACTATCGGCTGGTTTTTTAGTTACGAGTTTGGGACGCCGTTAATTTTATATATCGCCGTTTTTATCAGCGTTTTAATGAGCTTTTTGAGTTATTGGTATTCGGATAAAATCGTACTGGCGATGACGCATGCCAAACCGGTCGGTTTTCAGGATAATTCGGAACTTTATAGAATAGTTGAAAATCTTTGCATAACCGCCGGTCTTCAAATTCCCAAAATATACATTATAAACACGCTGGCGCTTAACGCTTTCGCGACCGGTAGAAATCCAGAGCATGCGGTTGTGGCGGT
>JBBTRL010000041.1:0-11760 GCA_038065195.1 Patescibacteria group bacterium | reverse complement strand
TATGGCAAAGGAAAAAAATATGAATGCGGGGGAGAAGCAATTTGGAGTTTATAAGTATGGCAAGATGGCGCATGGCGCGGAATTGACGATTGAACAGCATCCTTTATTTCGGCAGTCGCAAAAATTCGTTCGCGAAGCGGACGGGTTTTTAAGGAAGTTTTTTATGGTGGCAAACGCTGTTAATCCCTTTTTACTTCCGGCGCTAGAAAAAGAATTTAATGATTTTTCATTTTATTTTCCGTTGTTGTCAATAAAGATTCGCAACGCTCTTTTTTGCGCTAATGGCCGTATAAAATCCTATGGTGATGAAAACATTAAAGAAGCTAATCGGGCGGCATGTATCGCGATACGGGCGTCTTTGGTGTGCGAGAAAGCCGTTGGCGCCATAATGGCGGAAACGAAAGAAATATACGCTGAATCATTACAGATTATTACGGCAATCCGCGATATTCGCGCGGAAATCAATAGAATTTTTCCCGACGCGAAAAAGTTTCAGGATGAAATAATTTTTAACACGAAAATTTAATTTTTTCCGCCTTTTTAAGTATTTGGCGGCTTTTTATTTATTTACCCCGTTAGAGAAATTTTTAACGGGGTTTACTTTATACTTTTTTTGTGATACAAAGTATAATAATTTGTTTTTTAAAAATTCAGATTAAAGGAGAATAAATGATAATGGAAAGGGGCGTAATTATATATAAAAAAGAAGTGGCGCCGAACATTTTCAAAATGATAATTAAGGCTGATGATATTGCGGAAAAAATAAAGGCCGGACAGTTTATCGTGCTAATGACTACGGAAAGAGGCGAAAGGATTCCTTTAACTGTCGCGGAATCGGACGGTTGCAAAGGAACAATTACAATATTTGTTCAACGCGCCGGTAAATCAACTTATGAGCTTACGGATATGAGCGATGGTTCAAAACTCTATTCGTTATCCGGTCCCAATGGCAGGGCATCGGAAATAGAAAAAGTGGAAGGTAATGTGGTTTTTGTATGCGGCGGCGTAGGAACGGCGGTTATGTACCCTGTCCTCAAAGCCAATAAAGAGTTCGGAAATAGATTGATTGCGATTATGGGAGCCAAGACTAAAGAACTTTTTATATTGCGGGATGAAATAGAAAAAATCAGCGATCAAATAATAATCTGCACTGACGATGGAAGCGTCGGCGCAAAGGGATTTACTACTAATATTTTAGAAGAACTTATTAAATCCGGAATTAAGGTAGGCAAGGTTATTGTCGCCGGACCGCCAATGATGATGAAATTGATTGCCGAGATAACTCAAAAATATGCTATTTCGACGGTCGCAAGTCTTGTTGCGATTATGATTGACGGTACGGGAATGTGTGGCGGTTGCCGTGTCGGGATTAACAATGGATCTAAATTTGTTTGTTGTGATGGTCCCGAGTTTGACGCTCACAAAGTTAATTGGGGCGATTTATTATTAAGGCAAATGGTATACGCGGAAGAAGAAAAAATATCGCTGGAACGATATAAGGAAAAGGAGCGCTGTTATGAGTAAAGATAAAAAAGGTATTGAAATTGCGCGCCAGATACCCGATGTGCGGAAACCGGAACAAAGAATAGAAGATTTCAATGAAGTCAGTCGCGGTTTTTCAAGAGAAAAAGCGATACTTGAAGCGAGTCGTTGCCTCCAATGCAAAAAGCCGAAATGTTGCGAAGGATGTCCGGCGAAAATTGATATACCGGCTTTTATAAAATTGATAACAGAAGGAAGATTTATTGAAGCGGGATTAAAAATTAAGGAAAGCAATCCTCTTCCTCAAGTTTGTGGCAGGGTTTGCCCGCAAGAAATTCAATGTGAAAAATCTTGCATTCTGGGCATTAAAGAACAACCGGTGGCAATAGGCGCTATGGAAAGATATCTTGGGGATTTTCTTGCTCAAGAGGATTCGCAAGGACTAAAGACCGTTGTTTCTTTGAATATTTTGACTAAAAATGGGAAAAAAGTGGCTGCGGTGGGATCAGGACCTGCCAGCCTTTCTTTGGCGTTTGAGTTGGTTAAACTTGGTTACGAGATAACCATATTTGAAGCGCTTCATGAATTTGGTGGCGTATTGGTTTATGGAATACCCGAATTTCGGCTTCCAAAAGAAATTGTTAAAAAAGAAATTGCTTTTTTGGAAAAGTTGGGCGTAAAGTTTATTAAAGATTGCGTGATAGGTAAAATTAAATCTCTTGATGATTTGCGTCGGGAATTTAACGCGGTTTTTCTTGGACTGGGCGCTGGAACACCATTATTTTTTAATATTTCCGGAGAAAATCTTTGCGGAGTATATTCCGCAAACGAGTATTTAACGCGTGTTAATCTAATGAAAGCTTACTTGTTTCCTGAGTACGATACGCCGATATTAAAAAGAGATCGAGTTGTGGTGTTGGGAGGCGGTAATGTCGCTCTTGACGCGGCTCGAACCGCGATTAGATTGCAAGCTTCGCAAGTGACAATACTTTATAGACGAACAATTGAAGAAATGCCGGCGCGACTTGAAGAAATACATCACGCCGAGGAAGAAGGGGTTAATTTTCAATTTTTGGCAAGTCCAATAAAATTTATCGGCGAAAACGGTTGGCTTAAACGAATTAAATGCCAAGAGATGGAATTTTACGATGTTGGCGTTAATGGCAGAAAAAAAGTGAGGCCAATTGAAAACTCCAATTTTTTTATTGATTGCGATGTAGCCATTGTTGCTATCGGCGCGACATCCAATAAGATTCTAATTAATGAATCTAAGGGGTTGGTAATCAATAAAATGGGATATATTGAAGTGGATAATAATGGTAAAACTTCATTAGAAGGAGTTTATGCCGGCGGCGATATAACCAGCGGATCGGCAACGGTAATTCTTGCGTTAGGAGCCGGCAAAAGAGCCGCTTTGGCTATATATAGTTATTTGAGCAATGAACAATTAAAATAGGGCATCTAACAGGATGTCCTATTTTTAACCGAGTAAATAAAACAGACTAACCGTTTTGACGGTTAGTCTGATGAGAAGTTTGATTATATAACTTTTATTTCGTTATCGTTTTCTGTCATATTTATTTTTATCTCGGAGCCGTCATTATACATTTTAACGGTTATTTCATCTAAGATTCCTAGATTAAATAAGTTAAAATTTTTAGCGGTAATGCCAAATTTTTCCAGATCTCTTATGTCAATTCTCCCGTTTTTTATAATAAGCATAGAGTGTCCTATATAAACTTCATGAATCTTTTCCATAAATCGCTCCTTTCTTATTTTGTCAAATGTTAAATAACTGAAATTACTTATTTTTATTTACTGTATTTTACATAATAAACTTTGTCAATCATTGACAAAGTTATCTATCGATAATATAATAGTATTAATGTTCTTTTTATTTTATTTCAGGGGAAAGTTACGTTGTGTGGTAAAAATGTTTCTTGAAGGAGGTTTTTATGTTTAAGGCATTGGGGTTGATGGCATTAGGATTGGTACTCCCCAGGTTGTTTATGGTTGTTGGGGGAGTAGTGGTCGTAGCGATTGCAGTAGGACTCGCATTGTTGTAAGGAAATTGAGAAGGTTGCACAAGTAATATTATATATGTCCTTTACGGGGTTAACCTGTAAAGGACTTTTTATTTTGGCGCGCAATGTTATCATATATGTATGATAACATTGCGAGAAGAAATAAAAAATTTATTGGAAAAGGCTATTTATAAAGCAATCAAGGATAAAAAATTGCCGGATTTTGATTTATCCGAAAAAGCGCAAGAGGATTTTTGGCGGTCTATAATCGCGGAACATCCGGAAAATAAAGATCTTGGAGATTATGCTTCCAATGTGGCTTTACGGCTGGCGAAAATTCTACACAAGCCGTCTATGGAAATTGCTAAGGTTATAGCGGTAGAAATTAGCCGTGTTAAAGAGGTAAAAAAATATTTCGCAAAAATTGAAGCGGCAGAACCCGGTTTTGTAAATTTTTATTTATCGCCGGAATATTTGCGAAAATTCATCGCGGAAATTATCAAAAAAGGAGATAAATTCGGCGATTTGAAAATCGGCAAAGGAGAAAAAGTCCAGCTGGAATTTATTTCCGCCAATCCCACAGGTCCCTTGACCATTGCCAACGGCAGGGGCGGATTTATGGGCGATGTTTTACGGAATATTATGAAAACGGCCGGTTATAAAGCGGAGGCGGAATATTTTATCAATAATTCAAGGCATAGCAATCAAATCAGGGAACTCGGCAAGACAATTTTAGGCAAAGGCGAAATGTACAAGTCGGAATATTTAAGCGAGCGCCTCGCGGATTTCAAAATAAAATTTAACGATATTGAAGAAGCGGGAATGGCGATTGCTGATGAAATAGTAAAAGATCATAAAGAAAAGATAAAAAATAAATTCAAAATAAAATTTAATAATTGGTTTTCGGAGCAGTCGCTTTATGATAATGATAGTGTTCAGAAGATTTTACTTGAATTGGATAAAATCGGTTTTACATACAAAAAAGACGGCGCGGTTTGGTTAAAAACGAGCGAACGCGGAGACGACGAAGATAGAGTTTTAGTCAGAGCTGACGGCGAGCCGACATATTTTTCGTCGGATATCGCGTATCATTCCAATAAATTCAAGCGTGGTTATGGCAAGATAATTAATTTTTGGGGGGCGGACCACCACGGTCATATGAAGCGGCTTAAAATTGCTATGGAAATATTGGGTTATGATTCTTCCAAGATGGAAATAATAATTATGCAGCTTGTCCGATTGATTGAAAATGGCAAAGAAGTAAAGATGTCAAAAAGAATGGGGCAATACATTACTCTTGAAGAATTGGTTGATGAAGTCGGGCTTGATGTCGCCAGATTTTTCTTTTTGATGGTTTCGGCGGATCGTCATATGGATTTTGATATGAATTTAGCAAAAGAAAAATCGGAAAAAAATCCCGTTTATTATGTTCAATACGCGTGCGCGCGAATAAATAGCGTTATAAAAAAAATAAAGCGGAAAAAATTAAAAACGGTCATAAAGATCTCCCGAAGAGAGGCAAATGAAAATTTAGAATTATTAAAGCATACGACAGAACTTAATTTGATAAAAAAGTTATTGGAACTGTTGGAAATAATTGAAGATACGGCGCGGGATTTTCAGGTCCAGCGATTGCCCCAATACGCGATTGAACTTGCAAGGAATTTTCACGATTTTTACGCGCAATGTCGCGTTATTTCCGATGATAAGGAATTATCCGCCGCCCGTTTTTCTTTAATTTTGGCGACACAAACCGTTTTAAGAAAGGTTTTAGGTCTTATGGGCGTAAGCGCGCCGGAAGAAATGTAATTGCCTTTTAAAAGTATGCTATAATATCAATAAAGATGGTTAAAATAATTTTATAATAAAAAAATAAAAATATGCAAATAAAAAAACAAAAAATAAAACAAAATAAAAAAATAACCATTGATAAAATTGCCCTGATGATTGGCAGTGGTTTCAGGAGTGTTGATGAAAGGTTTGACAAGATGGATGAAAGGTTTGATAAGATGGACGAAAGGTTTGATAAGATGGACGAAAGGTTCGGTGGGGTTGAAAGCGACATTTCGTCGATTAAGGAAGATATTAGTGTTTTGGAAAGAAGAATTTTCTCCATTGAAAATATTTTAGCCGAACATGGCAAAGATATTAGAGAAATGAAGAATATCTTAATTGAGCACGGGAGAGACATTAAGGAAATAAAAGCGGAATTAAAAGCGCTTAAAAAAATAGACAATGGCAATTCAGATAAAATTTTTGAATTGGAGCAAAGGGTAAAAGTTCTGGAAGTTAAGGTCGCGTAAAGTGTTTTTAGGCGCGAAGAAAAGGATTGCGTGAATACTTTATTTGAAACTATTATAAATAAAACTATATTAAACAAACTTATGAAATCAGAAAAAAATATTTAAATATTCGTTTGGGATTTTCGTTAAGGGCGGGTTCACTGTTTTTATTTCTGTTTTGATTATTTTTACCGTTGTTAAGGCAAGCACCGTCAAAATCACTTCGCCGACCGGGACGCCGGTGGCGATTTTTTATTCTCTGTCGGAAATTTACAATTTCATTACCGCTAACACCGCGGCAATCGCAGGTAGTCCCGCGTTAGATTTCTCCGCCGCTTTAGAGGATACTCAATACATTTTGACTCAAATTCATCTAATTGAAGCTGAAAGACTGTCTTGACAGACAGTCTCGTTGATATTTTTACAAATAGTGTTAATATTTAAGTATAATTATTAACGAATTGTGTAAAAAATATGATAAAATCAAGAAAAATCACTGATACTATTGAAAAATGGATAGATGAAAAAGAGATAATTATTCTTACCGGCGCTCGTCAAGTGGGCAAAACTTCCTTACTCCAATTAATAGAGGATAGAATAAAAATGAAAAATGTCAGCGAGGAAAACATTTTTTATCTATCTATGGAAGACATCAATATTCTTAATACTTTAAACGAGAGCCCGGAAAACATTTTTCAATATGTTTTGGACAAAAATAAGAAAAATTATTTTTTGATGGACGAAATTCAATATCTTGACAACCCATCCAATTTTTTGAAATTGCTGTATGATAAATATTCCGGCAAGATTAAATTGATTGTTACGGGTTCTTCTCTGGAATTAAAAGCTGATTTTCAGGATTCTTTAGCCGGCAGAAAAGTGGCATTTGAAATAAAGCCGCTTGATTTTGAGGAGTTTTTGCAATTTAAAAATTTTGGTCGCATTGATTATCTTTTTAAAAAAGATTTGCCGGACAATATTAAAAAAGAATTTGACGATATGCTGGAGGAATATTTGCTTTACGGCGGAATGCCGGCGATTGTTTTACAGGACGATAAAGAAAAAAAGATAAAATTGCTGGAAGAATATATCGGCGCGTATATAAATAAAGATATCAGAGCGATAGGCAAGATAGAAAATATCGCCAACTTTAATAATTTTATAAAAACTATTTCTTCTCAAATCGGCGGACTTTTGAATATAAGCGAATTGTCAAATACTTTAAATATTGATCGTCGAACACTGGAAAAGTATTTAGATCTTTTAAAATACACCTTTGTTTTATATAAATCTTCGCCGTTTTCGGGAAATATCCGATCGCAAATTACGAAGATGCAAAAAATATATTTATTTGATACCGGTATCCGTAATGCCATTTTGGAAAATTTTGTCGCTATGGACAGCCGCAATGACGCGGGCGCTTTGTTTGAAAATTTTGTCTATATGGAATTAAAGAAAAATATTTCCGATAAAATATTTTTTTATAGAACGGCGGGAGGAGGTGAAATAGATTTTGTTATGGAAAGCGGCGGCATAGTTTATCCGATTGAAGCCAAATTTAAGCGATTGCGAAAGAAAATTGACGAAAGAGTTATTGAAAATTTTATGGTAAAATTAAAAAAAGAATGTTTGGCGAAAGTGGTTAATTTGTCATTAAATGATGATAGCGGAGAGTCAATTAAATATATTGATTATCGTTTTGTAAAAAATATAGTAAAATAATTTATGGTCGGGGAAATGACCGGCGGATAATAAAAGCGGGTTAAATAAATATTAATTCCCTGAAAATAAAAAATATGTCACAAGAATTCTTTTCTGATGAAAAAGTAAAAACTTTAGAGCAAGATTCCGAAAAAGAAATAAAAAAAGCGGTAATGACCGCAGTGGAAAAATGTGGATATGGATTGAACGGAAAAGCAAGAAAGGATTTTTTAAAAACCCTTTCGGATACTATGGAAACGCAAATCTTAAGACCCAGGCTGGAGGTTTCCGGAGTTGTTATTAGAAAATTGCCGGAAATATTAAATCACGAAAGTATTTTTCAATTATTATCTTTAATGCTTGAAAAGCCGATTTTATTCAGGTTTCAGATTGGAGTTCTGCTTTCTTTTTTTCGTTACGATGAATTGCCGGAGGTTTTGTTGGACAAAATGAGTCCGATAAAAATAAGTGAAAATTTTACCGTGGATATGGGATATATGGGTTGGCATTTATGCGAGGAAGCTGAATTAAGAATGCGGGCTTCAATAGAAAAAAGGGCTGTTATTTTGGCAAATAAATGTCTTTTGATTAAATTTAACGGTAGATTGTCCGCGTTATGTATTAAAAATTTTTCTTCTTCTGGCAGAGGAATATTTTATGAAGGTAATTGGTATTCGCCTACGGATATTGCACTGAGAGAGGAGATTAAAAAAGCTTTTGATGACGGTGATTATTCGCGCATTGATTTATTATCCGGTAATTGGGCGATTATGAGAGGTTTAAATATTAATAATGAAAATAATTACCGGCAATACTTGGCTCAACTCGGCGCTGACATAGAAACAAGTTCAGATATTAATAATGAAAATAATTACCGGCAATATTTAGAGATAATCAATGGAGCGATCTCAACGCTTTCCGAATTTTTACCAAAAAATATAGATGGTATGACGAAAGAAGATTATCGCATCAAATATGAACATGAAGGAGATATTATTAGTCCTTCTTAAAATAAGAAAATTATTGATAGATTAATTTTGCATTATTTATGTTAATGTTAATTCATTACGGCGAAATCGGTCTTAAAAAAGGCAATAGAGCTTTTTTTGAACGAAAATTGGTTGAAAATATTCAAGTCGCGCTGAAAGATTGCGGCGATTTTTTTGTAATACGAGAGCCGGGGCGAATCACGGCGAAATTAAAAAGTCTTTCCGATTTGGTGAGCAGGAAAAATGAAAAATTAAAAACCGACGAAATAGCCGGAAAATTAAAAAAGGTTTTTGGAATAGCGCATTTTTCTTTCGCCAATGAGTATCCGATTATAAACAAAGGCGAAATAGAATCGGTAGTAAGCGGGCTTTGCGAAAAAATTTACAGCGTTTATGAAAATCAAAACACTGGCGCGGAAAACAAAACATTCAAAATTCAGACGCAACGATCAGATAAAAATTTTCCGTTAACATCGCAGAAATTAAACGAACAAATCGGCGATTTTATAATAAAAAAAACAGAAATGAAAGTTGATTTGGAAAATCCCGATTTGACGATTTTCGCGGAAATAACGCGGAAATCCGCTTACTTTTATTTTGAAAAAATAAAAGGACCGGGCGGACTTCCGGTCGGCACAAACGGTGAAGTTTTGACACTTATATCTTCGGGAATTGATTCGCCGGTAGCGGCGTGGTATCTTATGAAACGAGGCGCGCGGACGCATTTTATTCATTTTCACAGTTATCCGCAGACAAATAAAACATCAGTTGACAATGTAAAAGAAATTATTAGCAGTTTGAATGAATGGCAGAATAAAAATTGTAAGTTATTTCTTGTGCCGCTTTTAGATATACAAAAAGATATTATAAAAAAAGCGCCGGAAGATTATCGCGTAATGATGTATAGATACTTTATGCTCATTATTGCTGAAAAATTAGCGCGCGATAATAACTATAAAGCATTGGTGACTGGTGAAAGTTTAGGGCAAGTGGCTTCGCAAACGATAGACAATATTTTTGCCATAGACGGTTGCGTCAGTATGCCTGTTTTTCGTCCATTAATAGGTATGGATAAGGAGGAAATTATAAATAAAGCCAAGAGTATTGGAACTTACGATATTTCTATAAGGCCATATGGAGATTGTTGCAGTTTTTTTGTTCCAAAACATCCGGTGACGAAAGCAAATAGCGATACTATATTTAATATAGCTCAAAAAATTGATAAAAAAATAATTGATAAAACGCTGGATAGTATAGAGATAATAAACTTTTAAAACTTGATACTTAAAGCTTGAAACTTTTTTGTAATGTTTCATGTTTCATGTTTCATGTTTCATGTTTCATGTTTTTAACATCTGAATCCGTTACCGAAGGCCATCCCGATAAAATGGCTGATCAAATTTCCGATGCTATTTTAGATGAGGCGTTGAAACAAGATCCGTATAGTCGCGTGGCGGTGGAAACATTGCTTACTAATGGTTTGGTCGTTATCGCCGGAGAAATGACCACTAATGCTTATATTGACATTCCCGGCGTTGCGCGCCAAGTGATAAAAGAAATCGGTTACGAAAATTCCGAAATTGGTTTTGATTGGAAAACTTGCGGTATTTTGGTTTCTATTCAAGAACAATCGCAAGATATCGCGATGGGAGTTTCTCGTTACCAAAAAGAACAACCGGAAGAAGTTGGCGCCGGAGATCAGGGGATTATGTATGGTTATGCCACAAAGGAAACGGAAGAGTTTATGCCGATCTCGGCATTTTTGGCGCATAGATTGGTCAAGAAATTAGCGGAAGTCAGAAAGACTGGAGCCTTGACTTACTTAAGACCGGACGGGAAAAGTCAGGTTACCGTTGAATATGAAAATGGCGCGCCGAAAAGAATTGAAGCGGTCGTTATTTCGGCTCAACATAATCCGGAAGCGAAACTTTTGCAAATTAAAAAAGATATAATAAATAAAGTTATAAAAATAATTATCCCGCGAAATCTGCTTGATTCCAAAACAAAGTATTTTGTTAATCCGACCGGTCGTTTTGTCATAGGCGGACCGAAAGGAGATACAGGTTTGACCGGCAGAAAAATAATAGTGGATACTTACGGAGGCGTTGGTTCTCATGGTGGCGGTTGTTTTTCAGGTAAAGATCCCACAAAAGTTGATCGTTCAGGTAGTTATATGGCAAGATATGTCGCGAAAAATATTGTCGCGTCCGGTTTGGCGGAAAAAGCGGAAATTCAAGTAGCTTACGCAATCGGCGTTCCGGAACCGTTAGCTGTAACTGTTAATTCTTTTAATACTGGCAAAATTGACGATGAAAAATTAGCCGAAACGGTTAAAAAAGTTTTTGATTTTCGTCCCGGGATGATTATTAAAAATTTGGCATTGCGTTATCCTAATAAAAAATGGTGTTATAAAAAAGTGGCCGCGTATGGTCATTTTGGCAGGAATGATTTGGATTTGCCATGGGAGAAGACGGATAAAATAAAGGAACTTGTTAAATTAAGCAAATGTTAGATCTTTGAGCGTTGTTTACGCTTTTTCGACACACTCGGCCGCTCCAGCGGCGGCCTCGTTAAGGGTCGGCAACGGTTTCTAATTTTTCAAATTAGAACCAAGTAACCGTCGCCTCCCATTGTCTAAAAAGCGTAAATAACGCTCGGTATTTTTACAAATTAAATGTTAATTTTTCTTTACGGTCCCGATACATATAGAATTAAAGAAAAAACAGAAGAGATTATTGCGGAATATAAAAAAAAATATTCCAGCGGTTTAAATTTAACCAAGATTGATATGTCGGAAAAAGATATTTCCGATTTGCGCGCGGCTACGGAAGTTGTTTCAATGTTTTTTGAAAAAAAATTGGTTGTTTTGAACAATATTTTTGGAACTATTTCAAAAGAAAAAGAATTATTGGATTATTTCAAGGATAAAAAAATCGTTGATGATAAGGGAGTTGTTATGGTTATTAAAGGCGATGCCGGCGCGGATAAACAAGATAAAAAATCAAAAGGAAACAGCGGTCTTCGGGATTTTTTAACGAAAAACGCGAAATGCCAGACATTCGCGTATTTTAATCTTTTGCAATTAAAGAAGTGGATAAACGGATGCTTGGAGAGTGAGGGAGTAAAAATTAACGAAAAGGCATTGTTAGAGTTGATAGATTTCGTTGGAAATGATTTATGGCAAATGAAGCAGGAATTATTGAAGCTTGGCGCCCTTGCCTTGAATCGCGGAAATAATGTGATTGAAGAAAAGGATGTGGAAAATTTAGTGAAGCCTAAAAT
>JBBTRL010000040.1:0-4577 GCA_038065195.1 Patescibacteria group bacterium | reverse complement strand
CAGGATCTTTTTCAATATACTTTTGATATTCTTTTAGAGTCGTCGCGCCAATTGCGTGAAGATCGCCCCGCGCCAATGCCGGCTTAATCATATTGGAAGCGTCTATAGCGCCTTCGGCCGCTCCCGCTCCAACCAAAGTATGAAGCTCGTCAATAAAAAGAATAAATCGTCCAGCCGATCTTTCAACCTCGCGCAAAACAGCCTTAAAACGATCTTCAAATTCCCCCCTGAATTTAGTTCCGGCAACCAAAGATCCTATATCCAAAGAAACTATTGTCCTATTTTTTAAACTTTCCGGAACATCTCCCGCTACAATCCTCTGCGCCAACCCCTCTACAATTGCCGTTTTTCCGACTCCAGCTTCGCCTATCAAAACGGGATTATTTTTAGTACGGCGCGATAAAACTTGCATAACCCTTCTTATCTCCTGATCGCGACCAATCACCGGATCTAATTTTTCTTCGCGAGCAAGTTTAGTCAAATCCTTGGCATATTTCTCCAAAACCTGATACTTGCTTTCCGGTTCCGCGTCCGTTACCTGCGCGCCGCCGCGAAGATCCGCCAAAACTTTTAAAACATCATCGTAATCAATGCCCTGCTTTTTTTCCGCCACCGCTTCGCCACCACGAGAAATATCGCTAACACTCAAAATACCGCTAAAAATTTTTGCGGTCTTTGTCGGCGTTGAAATTAAAGACAAAAACAAATGTTCAACGCTAATATATTCATCTTTCAATTTTTCCGCTTCCCGCTTGGAACGAGCCAAAACTTTTGCCAAATCTTGCGATAAATAAAGATGACCGAAAGGCATATCGCCGTAAACCTTAGGCAATGCGTCAATTTCCCGTGCCAAGCGATCTTTCAATTCATCTATATTAACGCCCAGTTTATGTAAAATGGAAACAGCGAGACCTTCTTCATCCGCAACCAAAGACAAAGCCAAATGCAAAGCGTCAACCTGTTGTTGCGCTTTTTCTTGAGCAATTCCATGCGCCTTTTGCATCGCCTCTTGAGCTTTAATTGTAAATCGTTCTATATTCATATCCTGATTATATTACAGTAAAACCAAATATTCAATTGACAAAAGGAAAAAAAATCAATACTATTTACTATAAGTTATTTGAAAAAAAATTAAATATGAAAGGAACGATAAATGAAAGAAAAAAAAGATAATTCATTTTGGAATGTTAATAAACGCAATATAATTATATTCATTTTTATAATTATATTCATTGGAACTTTTTCGTTGATCAATGCTCCGAAAAATCCCATAAGAGAAGATCCCTATGTCGCGTTTAACGAAGACCAACAAAAACAAAAAAACCTTGTTTATTCTTACAATGAATTGTTATTGGAACTGGAAAGCGGCGTAAAGCAAGGCACGATCAAGATTGTGAGCATTAAATTCGTACCCGAAAAAATAAGCTATGAATTTTCATGGCACAATGATGCGCAAAAAGTTTTTGTATTAAAAAGTCTGGCGGAAGAATATTGGCTGCCGCTTTTCAGTGAATACAAAATAAATATCGTAACAAATGATACGCATCAAGGAGGCGGCGCCGGATATATAATATGGATTATACTCATCTTATTCTCTTTATTTTTTATGATGAGGCGCGGACAAAGCGGTATGACGAATCCCCTTGGCGGATTCGGCAAAGCGCCGGCAAAATTATTTCAAGAAGGAGCGACAAAAATAACCTTTGCCGATGTCGCCGGGTGCGATGAAGCAAAGAAAGAAATTCAAGAAATTGTGGAATTTATAATAAATCCTCAACGCTTTACGAAAATTGGAGGAAAAATTCCCAAAGGGATTTTATTGCTTGGTCCTCCCGGTACGGGAAAAACCCTACTCGCCAAAGCCATAGCCGGAGAAGCCGGGGTGCCGTTTTACTCCATAAGCGGATCAGGTTTTGTGGAAATGTTTATCGGCGTCGGCGCTTCGCGCGTCAGAAACTTATTTGAAGAAGCGAAAAAAAACGCTCCGGCTATTATTTTTATTGATGAAATTGAATCAGTAGGAGGAAAACGCGGCGGACCTTCTTTCTCAAACCACAATGAAAGCGAGCAAACACTCAATCAGCTGCTCGCCGAACTTGACGGATTTGAAGAAAATTCAGGAATAATTTTGGTAGGCGCCTCAAATCAACCGGATAGTATTGATGAGGCATTAATGCGTCCGGGAAGATTTGACAGACAAGTGGTCCTTGGATTACCCGATTTAAAAGGACGCAAAGAAATACTTAAAGTTCACGCCAAAACCAGAATTTTTTCCTCCGAAGCTAACTTGGAAATTATCGCTCAAAGAACACCGGGATTTTCCGGAGCCGACTTGGCCAATATAATAAATGAAGCGGCTCTGTTGGCTGGACGAGAAAATAAAGAAAAGATTGAAATGATTGACCTGGAAGAAGCTATTGATAAAATAACTATGGGATTCAAGCAATTAAGCAAAAAAATGACGGAAAAAGAAAAAAGAATAGTTTCCTGCCACGAAGCGGGACATACCTTAATAGCCGAATTGCTTCCTTGCGCCACAAAGGTCCATAAGGTTTCTATTATTCCGCGGGGAATAGGATCGTTAGGACAGACGATGATGCTTCCCGAAGAAAAATATTTAATGACGGCAAGTGAAATAAAAGATAATATATCGGCAATGCTCGGAGGTCGTATCGCGGAAAAAATTATTTTTAACGAGACCACAAGCGGAGCGGCCAATGATTTGGAAAAAGCCACTGAATTTGCCAAGCTTTTTGTCTGCAAATTCGGAATGGATGAAACTATGGGTCATCGATCTTACGGAACGGCTCAAAAAAATTTCATAGGGCCTGATTGGACAAAATCCGACCATAGCGAAGAAAAATCTCGAGAAATTGATGAAGCAATAGATAAACTACTTGCGGAATCTTATCAAAAAGCGCAAGAAACGATAAAAGCCAATTTGGAATTATTGAAAATTCTCGCTGAAGAATTATTTACAAAAGAAACACTTGAACGAGAAAATCTTGATAGAATATTAGAACACAAATAGGAGAACTGCTATGGAAACTACATTGGTATTTGATGAAAGAATCGTGGAGCAAAATCTCTGTCAGCTATTTATGCCGTATCCGACTAGCCGCAATGGCTTGTGCACAAAAACTATCTGTTGCAAAAATCCTGATTCCAGAAAACTCGCAAGAAAAGAATGTGTCGGTTGCGATAAATGCGCCGACTTTGAAACTAAATGAAAAATTAAATCGCCCGCCGAATCGGTGGGCGATTTTTAATTCCCAAACTACGAACTATTCCTTTTTAAAACAAAATGTATTATTATAATAATAAGGTCGACTTAATAAAAAAAATTTAATAAATTATAAAAAATAAATATGATTCAAGAAAAAAAATCGCCTCCGGTGGAAATAGAATCCGAGAATCAAAAAGAAAAATTAATAAATTTGCGAGATTTTAAATATGGAGATAAATATTTAACGCGAAATGATAAAAAAGCCACATTGTGGCGCCAATGGTATGATGTTAATCATAAAACTAAATTTTTCGTCTACGGAGCAATCGGAAAAACAACGGTCGGCATAAAAACGAATGTCTGGGACGAAAAAGGAAAATGCATTTATAACGACCAAGAAAAGGAATTGCAAAACGATCCAACGCTGGATTTGGTTGAAAAAATAGAAGAAAAACATAAAAAATAACATCGGAATAAATACAAAAACTCTTCACGACACCGTGAAGAGTTTTTGTTAAATACCTTGAATTACTCTGTAATCCCAAGAATCTCTGAAATTTTCGGCTTGTCAAAACCGGTAATGATTTCGCCGTCAATATCAATCACCGGCACTCCCATCTGATTTGTTTTTTTAATCATTTCATTCCGCGCATTTTCGTCTTCGGCTACATTCAAATCCGTAAAACTAATATTATGTTCTTTTAAAAAATCTTTAACCATCACGCAATAGGGGCATGACGGAGTTGAATAAATTAGTATTTTTTTCATATTGTTTTTTATTTTTATTTTATTACTCTAAAATTTTACACTTATTAACCAATTTTGTTTTTGACCAAAAATATCCTAATCCCAAAAATCGACCCGATCCGCTAATTCCCAAAAATAAAAACAATAATAAATAAATAATGTGCTCATCCAAAAAAGGATTATTTTTCGGAGGTAAAAGCGCGAGCCACATCAAAAACATCAAGATTGCTCCGCTATAACCGGCAATCCTGACACCAATGCCCAAAAACAAAGAGAAACCAATAAGCAAAAGCCCCATCATAAAAGCCCAATCAATAATGACGCTGCCTGCCAACCCGTGAAAAAATTCGCTAAAAGGGCCGCTTACGCCGAAATTTAGAAAACCGGCGGTCGGCGACGCGCCCGCAAGCCACGATTTTTCCGGCGTTGTGGCAAATCCCAGCCCGAAAAGCTTGTCAAAAAAAGCCCAAAGCATCATCCACCCCATTGCCAATCGTAAAAGTCCGATAAGAATATGTTTGCTTTTCATAATTTAATAAAAAATTTA
This sequence comes from Patescibacteria group bacterium, assembly GCA_038065195.1. GTDB lineage: Bacteria > Patescibacteriota > Minisyncoccia > GWA2-38-13b > GWA2-38-13b > GWA2-38-13b. The sequence goes on along the minus strand of JBBTRL010000040.1, from coordinate 57 downwards.
TTAGCGCGGAAATCTTGTAATTTTGACGCGCGCATAAATATATTTATTATAAAACCG
>JBBTRL010000039.1:0-13393 GCA_038065195.1 Patescibacteria group bacterium | reverse complement strand
ATTATGAGATTATAATATAGTGTTCATTGAAAAATTATGGTTGGATTATTTTTTTTATTTTTATGGGAGGGCGTAAGAGATGAAGATTTGGAAAATAATGTTTATTGTTTTTTTTGTTTTAATGCCATTCGCGAGTTCTTTTGCTAACCAGAAGAATGGTTATACAATTGATAGAATTTCTTCAACGCTTATCACGGTTGAGGTAGATGTAAAAAATTATATCAAAGATATACAGATATGTAGTTATTTCCCTGCAATGAAACAGGCGTGCAGGGAAATAGAATTAAATTATGGGAAAATAACAAATATACAACTAATCAATGATTATGTCAGTATGAGTAGTGTTGGGAGATGCATGTTCGTTTTTATTGAAGAAAAAAAATAAAATGAAAATCCCGTCTTAATATTTAAGATGGGATTTTTTAGTATTTATATCTATAATACGATAATCAAATAGTTATTCCAATTGCTTCTTTCACTTTTTTTAATGTTTTTCGCGCCTGTTCTTGAGCTTTTTCTTTGCCGGATTTTAATATTTGTAAAATATAATCTTTATTATTCGCGAATTCTTTTCTTTTTTCGCGAAAATCTTTTAAGGCGTCAACGATAATTTCCGCCAGATCTTTTTTGAATTCCGCGTAGCCCTTTCCTGTATATTCTTTTTCAATTTCCGTAATTTTTTTTTCGGAAAATTCACTGTATAGGGTAAGTAAATTGGAAATTGCCGGTTTATCATCGGTGTATTTTATTTCCGCGCCGGAATCGGTAACGGCTTTTTTGATTTTATCGCGAATAGTGTCTGGTTCATCGGAAAGAGCAATGCCCGCATCGCCGGTTTTACTCATTTTTTTAAGCGGATTTTGAAGCGATTTTATGCGCGCGCCTTGCGCAAGTATCGGTTTTATTTTCTGGAATGTATCGCCGAAAGTATTATTAAATCGTCGCGAGATATTATTAGTGAGTTCAATGTGTGGAAGCTGGTCTTCTCCGATGGGCACATGAGTCGTGCCGTAAAGTAAAATATCGGCCGCCATTAGCGCCGGATAAGATAATAAACCCAGGCTTATATATTCCGGATTTGATTCAGTTTTTTCTTTGTAAGTCGGCACTCTTTCAAACCACGAAAGGGGAGTGGTTGAAGCGAAAATCCACGCCAATTCCAAATGCTCCGGTATTTGCGACTGAAGAATAAGCGCGCTTTTTTCCGGATTAACACCCGCCGCAAGATAGTCCAAAATTGCGTTTAAAGTATCGTTTTTAAGTTCTTTTTTGGCGAAAGGAGTGGTAATCGCGTGATAATCAACAACGGCAAAAATCGCTTCATTTTTTTCTTGAAGTTTAATCCATTGCTTGATCGCTCCCAAGTAGTTGCCGATATGTAATTTTCCGCTCGGGCGGATACCGCTGAAAATACGCATTTTTTTATACTTCAATTACCACAGGCAGAACCATCGGTCTTCTCGCTGTTTTGGTGTAAAGAAAGCCTCCGATTCTTTCTCTTATGTTGTTTTTTATATAATCCCAATTGACAGGATGCGTGGTCGCGGTTGTTTTTTCAATAATTTCTTTTGTTTTTTTTCTGGCTTGCGCCAAAAGGTCTTTTGACTCCCGCAAATAAACGAATCCGCGCGAAATTATATCCGGATTGCCCTTAACTTTTCCAGTTTGACCGTCCACTACTGAAATTATAACAAAAATGCCGTCATTGGAAAGCGCTTGACGGTCGCGAATCACGACTTGACCGACATCGCCCACTCCCAATCCGTCAACCATAACATTTCCCGATGGAACGCGTTTTTTCGTCAGTTCTATTTTATTTTGGTCAAGTTCTATTATTTGCCCGTTTTCTCCGATGACGATATTGTTTTTGGGAATACCGACTTCTTCGGCGAGCATGCAGTGAACTCGTCGCATAGAGTAAAATCCATAGATAGGCATAAAAAATTTCGGTTTTATTATTTGGATTAATTTTTTGAGGTCTTCTTGCGGCGCGTGTCCTCCGGAATGTATATCCAACATTCGGTAGTGTAAGACATTCGCAGTTTGTTTATAAAGAATGTCTTTGAGCGCTTGAACCGAACCTTGGTTGCTGGGGATAATAGACGAAGACAGCATAATTGTATCGGTTGGTTTTATTTTTATTTCTCTGTGTTCCTGGCAGGCGATTCTCATCAGGGCGGCGTTTGGTTCTCCTTGCGCGCCGGTGCATATTATGGTTACTTGATTATCTTGATAGTCTTTTATTCTTTTCGGGTCAATTATAGTATCTTTTTTGTAGGTCATATAACCGAGTCCTTTGGCAATTTCAATATTGGTTCGCATACTGTATCCGGCAATCGCCACTTTGCGATTATATTTTTCCGAAATATGGATAATTTGCTGGATGCGGTTAAGTAATGAAGAAAAAGAACTGGCGATTATTCGTCCGGTGGTTTTTTGGAAAATTTTATCAATATTTTCCATTATTGTTTTTTCTGAAATGGATTTTCCGGGAATTTCGGCGTCTGTGCTGTCCGACATAAGAAGCAGAACCCCTTTTTTTGATATTTCTTCAAGCCGTTTAAAATCTGTTGGTTTATCGTAAACTGGTGTTTCGTCAAACTTGAAATCTCCCGTATGGATCAATGATCCTACGGGCGTGTTTATAACAAGACCGACGCAATCCGGAATATTATGATTTTGGCGAAAAAATTCCACCGTAAAATTACCAAGTTTTATACAGCTCTTTTCGTTTATTTCTGTAATTTTAAGCGGCGGCAGATTAGGGAATTCTTCCTGTCTTTTCATTATAATTCCACGGATCAGCGGCGTTCCGAAAATCGGAGGATTGCCGATTTTATTGATAATATAAGGTATTCCTCCTATGTGATCATAATGTCCGTGGGTGATAAATACTCCTCTTATGTTTTCTTTTTTTTCTTGGAGATATGTTGTGTCCGGGATTATGTAGTCAATACCCGGTGTATTTTCATCGGGGAATTGAAAGCCCATATCAACAATTATGATGTCTTGTCCGTATTCAAAGGCCATCATATTTTGTCCCACTTCTTCCATTCCGCCGAGCGGTATAATTCTGATGTGCGGATTTTTGTTTATTGTATGATCGGCAACTCTTTTTGTTGTTAATGGTTTTTGCGCCGATATGCGATGTCTTGTTGCGGAAGAATGAAATGCGTCGCGTCGCGAATAGGGCGATTTGCTATTTCTTGTTCCAGCATAAGGTTTTGGTTTAAATGTTTGCATAAGTTGTTATTTATTGTTTAGTTTATTATTGGTTTCTTAGTGGCGGAAAAAAATCAGGATCAATGGTTCGTTCAAAACAAACAAATCCTTCTTGATGCGCCCAATTTTCTTGGATACCGTATGGTTTTGTTGGCGCCGGTATCATTTCAGCTCTTGTTCCATTATTTTGGTAATTTTGGCTTGATGTTTGAAAATCAGCGCAAAGACGGAATGATAAACCGTTTATTTGTTCGTATTTATACATTTCGTTTATTTGCGGATCAACTGGCAATACAAATCCGTTGATATCGTTTTTAAGATCATTTAAGAACTCTGGCAATTTTTCTTTTACTCGCCAATAGTAAATGATTTGCGATTGGATATTTTGTAAATCGTTGACGCGTCGTTCATCAAAACGCCTTAGCCGTTCTGATTGCGGAGAGCCGACAGTATAAAATCCGAAAATTATCGCCAATCCGCCCAAAATCACGGTCGTTTTCACGAAAAATTTCATTTTTGGATGGTGGGAGGGAGGAATTTCTTTTTTTAAGTTCCAGCCGTAATACAAGAAAACCGACGCGGCTATAATGAAAACAGCGGTTATTTTCAATAAAAATGGAAGTGTTAGCCCACCGCTTAAAAACCAAAAAATTACCGTTACAAAATCGCCGACAATAACGATAGTAGAAATAAATAGAGTAAAATATAGCAGCCATTTTCTTATTTTCAGTTCTCTTTTTTCCGGATTGCGCAGAAGATCTTTTTGCAGATAGTAAGACAGTATAACATATAACGGAAAAACGACTACTAAAATTGAAATAGGCCAGCGCAGAGAGCTTGCTGCGGATTGATAGAAATATTCCAAAACATCAGGGAAATAAATATCAATATAATTAAATATCAATATGCCGAAAGTTATTACGCTTACGTAAAGCGTGATAATAGTAAGCAGGTGCATGAATACGTCCCGCGGACCGGTTTTTTTAAATTCTTCTTCCATATAAAAGTTTAATAGTTAAATTTAAACAGTCCAAAAGTTTGGCTTGAATTAATTTAATCATTATAACTAAAAAATTGTTAATATTTTTTTGAGAGTTATTGTTTATTGATACTGGTGCAGTATTTTTAAATTAGTCCGAACCGCTTTCGCTCCGCCCTGGCGGGGCGAGGAAGTCCCCCCGCGAAAATTCGGAAAGGCGACGTAGCCGCACCGCTGACAATTTTCTCCCTGCGGGAGATCTGTCTCGGGCATGACAAGTTTTTCCCTGCCTACCGACAGGCATGTTTGGCGGCAAGCTCTTTAAAAAATCATTCTAGCTCCACTCCAGCTTTATGGTCGTTACAGTCTCGTCTTGATTTCATTAACAACCTCTTGAACTGTTTTAGCAGTTGTATCTATTGTGAGATAATCACCGTTCTTCAAAACAAATGAATCTATGTCAGGCATTACCTTATCAAGCCATTCATGATGTTCGAGCTTGTCAGCACTATCTCTGTCGCGCATCAGTCTTCGTTGGCTTCGAACTTCTTTCGATGCCCGTAGCCAAACAAACAACACTTCAATCTTTATGGGTAACTTAGATAAAAAATAATCTAACAACTGCTGATTTCTAATAAGCCCACAGACAATGATAAGAGCATACTTTTCTTCGGAATAATTAACAACTAAAGATAGTAAATTTTTTATGGCTAGCTTATCAAGTTTTTCATTGATACCAAATGGATTTACTGAAATTAAAGTATCCCTCCCGATATATACGGAATTAGGAAGGTCGTTAAGGAGTGTTCGAGCTGCGCTAGTTTTACCTGAAGCACCTTACCCATTTATTAAAATAAGTTTTTGATTCACAGAAATGATAAATATAATCTATATCAAAAATTTTCTTTCCCCAAAATTAAAATATGGTTCGAGCCGATGTTTTTCTATGGGTTCTTTTGCGGTTTTGAGCGGTGCGGCTCCGCTGCATTTCCTGCTTGGTGCCTAGGGGGAGACTCGGACTCCCATGCCCTTGCGAGCGCGACATTTTAAGTGTCGTGTGTCTACCATTGCACCCCCTAGGCGGACGTTTTGAGGCCTGGGGGAGAATTGAACTCCCGTATAAGAGTTTTGCAGACTCCTGCCTTACCACTTGGCTACCAGGCCAAATTTGTTTTTTTCAACTATTTTTAAATAGAGTTCTGTCTCCCTTCGGGACATCTCCCGCAGGGAGACAGACTCCTGCCTTATCCGCCAGTCGGCGGACTACCAGGCCAAATCCTTTTTATACATTCAATTTACTATAAATTTAATTTATTCGCAATCTTAAAAATGCCTTGTTTAATCATTTTTTGATGATAGAATATATTTGATGATAAAAACAATTGAACATAATAAAATAAAGTGGTTTTATATTCATAAGCCTGACGCTCAGGATATTAAATTTTTGCGGGAAAATTTTTCATTTCACGAATTGGATATGGAAGACTTAGTGAGTCATCAGCAGAGACCAAAAATTGACCCATACGATGATTATACTTTTTTGGTTTTTCATTTTCCGGTTATGAAAGGAGAGCGAATTGAAATTATGGAAGTTGATTTTTTTATCGGCAAAGATTATGTAATCTCTTCAACGCAAATCAGTTTTCAGTTATTGGAAGATCTCTTTATTAAGATGCAAAATGACGAATCATTGAAATCCAATTTTTTTGTTAAAGATTCAAAGATGTTATTTTACAAAGTATTGGATAATTTCGTGGAAGCTATGCTTCCCCTAATAGATAGATTTGGAGCGGAAATAGATAATATTGACAGGCAAATATTTAATATACATTCAAAGCATATTCAATCTAAATTTATTTTTTTGGAGAAAATAACGATTTTACGCAGGAATCTTTTAGTTTCGCAAACCATACTTAAACCGGAAATAAACATAATGACGGAGATGGAAACCGGTAAAATATTTTTTTTCGGCAATAATATGGCTGTTTATTGGAGCGATATTCTTGATCATTTAAAGAAATTTGCCGATCAATTGGAAAATTATCGTTTTCTGATTGAAGGGCTGTCAGTTGCCGAAGAGACTCTTGTTTCGTATAAGATTAACGAGGTTATAAAGGTTTTTACCGTAGTGACGGTTTTTTTAATGCCGCCGACATTACTTGCCAGTATTTACGGAATGAATATTTATTTACCGATACAAAAACATCCCTTCGCTTTCTGGATAATGTTGGTATTTATGGCGGCAATGGAAGTCGTGATGTTCGTTTATTTTAGAATCAGGAAATGGTTTTAATCAATAGACTTATTGCAAAACAACCAATTCGGTTATTTTTACGCCGAAGTTTTTAGCGTCTTGGCGCGTAGGAAACCAAATATCAACGCGATTGGAAAATCTTTGATGCATCCTGTCTTCAACTGTAAATATTTTATCTCCGAAATAACGGGGTATTTTTATTTTAGTTCCGAATTTTAAGAAATTGGCAGCCACGATGCCGTCGCGCACGAAGGTGTTATAAGCGGTAATGAAAGGCGTAGAATCGGTTTGGTCCGGCGTGCTGGAATAAGCGGTTATAGTAACGATTTTAGTGCTTGTTAATCGGTTTTGCGCAATCATTCCCCATGTGTCGGGATTGTTTTGTTGCACAAAGAAATTTCCGTAAATTGATATGGTATTTTGAGTTTGTTCGTATGTAAAATAATTTTCGTAATCGTTAAAATTCCAAGTTAATCCTAAATTGGGTAGTATAAAAGCAATGTATGCTATGAGCGCAATTATTTTATTGTTGCGTTTATTTTTGGTCATAAAAAATCCCCGTTTATTGGGGAACAGCATACTCTATCATATAATTATTTATATGTCAATAGTTCAGGGTGTTTTTTAGGAATAATTCCATTAAGATTTTGGTATTTTTACCAACCTTTCCGTTTCCGATTTTTTGGTCGTTTACTTGGATTATCGGCGCTATTTCTTTGGTGGTGGCGGTAATAAACGCTTCGTTTGCAGATTTAAGTTCGTCTGTCGGTAAATCCCGTTCTTCAATGGAAAATTTCGCTTTTTTTGCAAGTTTTATGACAAAATTTCTTGTTGTTCCCATTAAAACATTATTTTTTGGCGTGATAAGCGTGTTTTTTTTGAAAATAAAGAAATTGCTGGTTGTGCATTCAAGGATTAAGTCGTTTTTGGTATACAGAATTTCAATGGCTTTGTTTTGTTTACGGAAAGGCTGGAGTTTTACGGCCATAAGATAGTCGGTGGTTTTTGCCAAGGGGACATCTCGTTGATGTTCAAATGTAATTATTTTTGCGCCGTTTAAGTAAATATTTTCGGGTAATTTTTTTAGTTTTTCCATTAAAATAAGCATTGTTGGCGCGAGACCTAAATTCATACTGTCTTCAGTTATTCCGCCGGTTATTATTATTCTTATTCCCGCCTCGTTCATTTTATTTTTAATTAAAAGCGTTTTTATTATTTTTTTAATCGTGGATTCCGAATGTGGAATTTTTAAATTTAACTCTTTGGCTGATTTTTGCAATCTATTCCAATGTTCTTTTAGAAGAAATGGTTTTTCGTTATAAGTCCGCAGAAAATCAAAAATAGCATATCCGCGTAAAATTCCCATATCGTTTGGGTTGATATGGGCTTCGTTAAGTGGAATAATTTTTCCGTTTAGATAGCAATATTTTATTTCAGCCATTTTTATACGATGAAAATATACTTAAGTTGATTTTATAATAGCATTGTTCTGGAATTATAAAAAGGGGATAGCTTCCCCTTCATCTTTTTACCATTGAATAAATTTTAGAATTTATTCAAGAATTTTTACTTTATCGTTTTCTATTTTTATTTTGCTTTCGGCTATCAATTGGATAGCTCGGGGCAGAATATCTCTTACGCACTCATTTCTTATCTTAATAGCAATACTTTCCGGCGTATCGTTTGGTAATACCTCAACTTCTTTTTTCAGAATTACGGGCCCATGATCGTATTCATCATCGGCGAAATGCACCGTGCATCCGGCAGGCAACTTTTTTTCTATAATAGCGGAATGCACATTTTTACCGTAAGCACCCTTGCCTTTTATCCCAGTGCTAAAAAGAGCGGGATGAAGATTTATAACTTTATATTTATATTTTTCTCCCACTCGGAATAAATGCAGCCAGCCAGCCATTACAATTAAGTCAAAATCGTATTTTGATAAAATTTTGTAGATTTCATCGTTAAATTTATCAATATTTTCGTATTTTTTTCTGTCAATAACGATGATTTCCGGCATTTTATCAATACACAAATTTTTTAATAGATTTTTTACATAATCATATCCGGTTGACTTTGATGCGATTATCAATTGAAAATCGGCGTTTATCTCTTTTTTAGCGATAGCTTCGGCTAGCGCGTTGAATGAACTTGGTTTATCACAAGAATTGAATACGGCTAATTTTAAATTGCGCATTTTTTCTCCTTAAGAATAAGGTATGTAAAAGGAACTTTCTAAATACTAACATCAAAACGATAGTATGTCAAGCAGTTGTTCCTTTTTTACCGGCCCTATTCTTAAAATTTTAGGTTTTTGACCGCTTAAGTCCAAAACGGTTGATGGTTCCGATGAAGGTAAAATTCCGGCATCCAGAATTAAATCCGGCTTGTTGGCGGTTTGATTAAACCGGTCGATAATTTTTTGAATATCTAAACTCGGTTCTTCGCCGGAAATGTTGGCGGAAGTTGCTGTTATCGGCGCGTCAAGCGATGAAACTAAAATTCTTGCCAACTCGGAATCGGGAATTCTTATGCCGATTGTATCTTTCGCGCCTGTTAAAATATTGGGAACAGTATCCTTTTTGTGAAGAATAACCGTAATCGGCGATGGCCATATTTTTCTTAAAATTTTATCTTTTCTGTAATCAATATACGCTATTTTTCTTGCCATTTCAATGTTGTTTATGATCACCGGAATCGCTTTTCCCAATGGTCGGCGTTTGATTTTAAAAAGTCGGCTTATTGCTTCATTGTTTAGGGCGTTGACGCCTAATCCGTAAATTGTATCAGTCGGATAAACAATGGAGCCGCCATTTTTTATGGTTTCAACCGCTTCGCTGATGGCATCAATGGATTCTCGAAGATTATTTAAATTTATTTTTAAAATCCGCATATTTTTTTTATGATTGTCGTTAATTTTATTGGATTATGTCTTATTAAAGTTCTTTCCAGCGAGTCGTTTTTATCTTTTTCATACAATTTTTTATTTACCAAGTCTTTTTTTATTATTTTTACGCCGGAAAAATTATCATTGGTTTTTATGAAAACCGATTGGCTGTTTTTACCGACAAAGTCGGTATTTTTATTATAAATAATATAATCAAATGAGCGGTTTAAATATTTTTGAAAAACACTTATGTAATCTTCCAAATAAAAATTATCGGTATGATTTTTTAAATTGGCGAGAGGAGCTATGTAAATAATTTTTGCTTCAGATCTTTTAATAATATCCGCCATTTCTTCAATAAGCAATATTGGTATAATGCTGCAGTATAAATTGCCGGGGCTAAAAATGATAAAATTGGCGTTTTTTATGGTTTTTTTTACGCGCGGGTTTATATTCGCCTTTGGCTTGAGATAAAGCCGGAATTTTTTTAATTTTGATATTGCGATATTATAGATCTTATGTTCTCCGTGAATAATTTCATTTTTTGTTTTTAAATATAAATTTGCTTTATTTAAGGTTATTGGGATGGTATCGCCTCTTGTATTAAGGGAGCGACTTGCGATTTTAATGGCTTTTTCAATATTTCCGTAGGCTTTTTCCAAACTTGCTATAAATATATTGCCAAAAGCGTGGCTTTTTAGATTGCCTTTTTCAAAGCGCGAATTGAATAGTTTTTTAATTTCATCGTTTGCATCCGATAGAGCGATTAAGCATTGACGAATATCGCCCGGCGGCAATACGCCAAGTTTTTTTCGCAGACGACCGGAAGAGCCGCCGTTATCAGTAACATTTACGATTGTTGATAAATCGCAGTTTAAATTTTTCAGCGCGGAAAGGACAAGAGAATTTCCCGTTCCGCCGCCGAGAGTGATGATTTTGAGTTTATTTTTTGACATTTTTATTCTACCGTTACGGATTTTGCAAGATTGCGTGGCTTATCTACATCAATTCCTTTTGAAACGCCCATATAATACGCGAAAAGCTGTAGAGGAACGATCGATAAAATCGGTGTCAGCATCTCCAAGGTTTTTGGAATATAAATCACATCGTCCGCCAAGCGGGCGATTTTTTTGTCGCCTTTGGTGGCGATGGCGATGATTTTTCCGCCACGCGCTTTGATTTCTTCCATTCCGTTCATTATTTTTTCGTAAACGCTGTCGCGCGGCGCGATAAAAAGCGAAGGAAAATTTTCATCAATCAAAGCGATTGGCCCGTGTTTCATTTCGCCGGCGGAATATCCCTCGGCGTGGATATAGGAAATTTCTTTTAATTTAAGCGCGCCTTCAAGAGCGATAGGGTAATTATATTTTCGTCCCAGATACAGAAAATTTTCGTATTTTCGGTATTTTTTGGCGATATTTTGAATTTTTTTCGCTTGTTTTAGTATTATTTTAATCTTTTGCGGTATTTCTTTCAGTTCTTCGACTATTCTTTTACCCATTACAAGCGACATATTTCTTTGTCGTCCCAAGAATAGCGTTAAAAGAATCAAAACGGAAAGTTGCGATGTTAGCGCTTTGGTGGAGGCGACGCCGATTTCCGGTCCGGCGTGGTTGTAAACGCCGGCGATTGTTTCGCGGGCGATTGTGCTTCCGACGACATTGACGATGCCGAGCGTCAGCGCGCCTTTGCGTTTCGCTTCCCGTAACGCTTCAAGCGTATCCGCCGTTTCGCCGGATTGGCTTATGGCAAGCACCGCGGTTTTTTTATCAATAATCGGTTTGCGATAACGGAATTCCGAGCTGATTTCCACTTCTACCGGAATTCCGGCATATTCTTCCAACATATATTCGCCGACTCGGCCGGCGTAAGCCGCAGTGCCACAGCCGACTATTATAATCCGTTCAATATTTCGTAATTCTTCCGTGACATTTTCAAGTCCGCCGAGTTTTGCAAGTCCGTCTTCTATTATCAATCGTCCCCGTAAAGAATTTTCAATGGATTCCGGCTGTTCAAAAATTTCTTTTAGCATAAAATGCGGAAAACCTTTTTTTTGCGATTCTTCTATCGTCCATTCAATTGATTGTATTTCTTTTTTGCGCGGTTCGTTGTTAAGGTCTTTGATAGTGAAATCGGAGCCGGAAATTATCGCCATTTCGCCGTCATCAAGATAAATAATTTTTTTAGTATAGTTTAATATGGCTGAAATATCCGATGCTACGAAATTTTCATTTTTTCCTATGCCCAAAACAAGCGGACTTCCGGATCGGGCCGCGATGATTTTATCCGGTTCTTTCACGGAAACGACGGCAAGCCCGTAGGTTCCCTTAATTAATTTTAAGGCCGATCTTACGGATTCTTCCAGATTTTCATTATGAGAGAAGAATTCTTCAATCAAATGCGCGATAATTTCGGAATCTGTTTCAGAAGAAAATCTATGTCCCTGTTCCTCGAGATGTTTTTTTAGTGTTTTATAATTTTCAATAATGCCGTTATGAGCGATCCAAATGTTTTTTTTGCAATCGGAATGAGGATGAGAATTGTTGATTGACGGTTTTCCGTGCGTTGCCCACCTAGTGTGGCCAATGGCGATTGTTCCGGCGACAGGGGAATCCGCAATTTCTGTTTCCAGATTTTTAATTTTTCCCACGGCTTTGAAAATATTGTATTTTCCGCCATCTTCCGATTTTTTATTATTCAATACCAAAATTCCCGACGAATCGTATCCTCGGTATTCAAGGCGCTTGAGTCCTTCCAAAGCGATGGGAAGCGCAGTTTTATTACCTATATAACCTATAATGCCGCACATGCTTTTTGTAACACAAAACTTGCAACTTGTAATTTATTAAATATATTTTAAGTTTTATATTCTACGATTATAAATTATCATATTTTTCAATGAATTAAAAGAAAAAAAAGCGCATAGTGCGCCTTTTTGCATTTTGTTTATCCGTGTCCGTAAGTTTTGCTTAATGGTATTCCTTTTTGGCAAAACGGACAATCATTTTCGTCCCAAGATTCCAATTTTTCGTTTACCAAAGAAATCAATGGAATATCTTTTAGATTGAAATCGCCGCGGTTCCAAATACATCCGATTCCGACAACTTCGCCGCCGGAGGCAACAACCAGTTCAATTAATCTCATTATAGTCGCGCCGCTATTTATCACATCTTCAACGATAAAAATCTTTTTTCCTTTTACATCTTTATTGTAGTTTCTTTTTAGAACTAGCGTTTTATACCGTAATGTGTCCATTTCCGCTTCAATACATAGTATTTGTTTATTAATAAGGTGCAAATTTATAAGTTCTAAACTTACAAGAATATCAATATAAGAAAGGGCGACATAATTGGCGAATTTCGCTCCACTTACGACTGCTCCAAGAAATACCGTTATATTGGATTTGAAAAATCCGGCAAAAGTATGTGTTATTTCAGTTGTTTCACTTGGCGCGTATTCCCATAATTTTCGCGTTATTTCATTGGCTAATTGGCTTGCGATGATTGGACTTTTCAAGAGTTGCCTTTTTTCAATATAAATTTCGCCATGTTTACCAGATGCGTATTTGTAGTGTTCGCCTGTTTTTTTCGCGTCCAAAATCGCGCCGCAATCTTCAATAATTTTTTTACTATTCATTGGCACCTTCCCATCCGTTAATTGTCAAGCAACATATAATTTATCGTTATTATTTTTTTGTTGATTCCGGATATTCAATTTCCTCAACGAATCGTTCCGTCTCATCGTTATCAATATTCGCATAACCCATACTATCAAGCGTTGATTTATTTATAATATTTAACCTTAATCCTTTAGACAAGTATCTATCTACGGCTCCTTTCATCAAGCCCGGTCTTCTTTCTTCCATTATTTTTATACTATCGCGGAAATCGTTCCTTAATAAATTATCGTTTGGATCCAAAATTTTAATTTTTATTCCATGATAAAGCATATTGATCCATTGCGACCATTCATTTCTTTCTTTTAAATATTCCATACCTGACAACAGGTCTTGTTTAATTTTTAAATCATTACTGATTAAAATTTTTTCTTT
>JBBTRL010000038.1:0-2897 GCA_038065195.1 Patescibacteria group bacterium | reverse complement strand
GCGAAAAATTTCAAAGCCGCATTTTTCGCTCCCCCGACTTCAATTTCCCCGCCAAGTTTTTTCCCGCCTTTTATTATAAATGATTCCATTGTGATTAATAAATTTTTAACTTTTTATAATGAACACAAGAAATTTTCCAAAATTCGGAGTTTTTACGCTAACCGAATCGCCGTTAAATTTTTGCGACGATATGACATTTCCGCTAAGCGGATCAACCCACTTTATTTCATGACCGCCGGCGGATAAACCCTTTATGCTCAAACTCGCCCACGACTCTAAATAACTCCTATAATTTTTGCTTAAAATTTTATGCTCTTTCTCCAGGCTTTTCAAGTAATCGCTTACGTCCTTGCCGGCGGTAAAAAATAAGTCTCTTGGTATACTGGTTTCATTTCTTTTCACGATGTCCGGATCGGAATAAGCATTCTGAATCAATTCCCTAATTCTCTTTTCGTCAATTCCATAACGGATTGATGAATCCTTGGACAATTTTTCAAGCAACGGGGAAAGATTGACTTCAACGCCGTTCTTTTTGTAAAAACCGATAAAATTTTTCACCCCTCCAAAGACCAAAGTAAGAGATCCGCCGCAACCATCCGGATAATCAAGCGCGTTTCCGATAAAATCAATCAGGTAATCCTGCTTCTGATTTTTTATGAGAAAACCGAATACGGTTTTTCCATCTCCCGCCGCCATAACTTCAATAGTATTATCGTTGACGGAAACGTCATTATTGATGTTTATTGAATTAAACCTTGCCCAATCAATTCCGGAATTTGAAATTATTTTATTTACCAACTTATTCACCGAAGACACGATATTATACCTCATTGATGTATTATTTTTTTGGAAATAATCTATTCTATATTCGCCGTTTAAATCATAATCGGTTTTTGATTCCGGCAGATATTTTTCGGAATGCGCCCACATTAAACCGGAACCGGCCGCGCCGCTGGCAATTTCCGCCAAAGAAATGGCCAATTCAATATCAAGGGAAATATCGCATCTGCCGGTCAAGCGTTCATTTTCCCAAAAAGGCTTATCGTAAGACAAACGATTTTTCAAAATATCTTCCGTTATTTCTTTTATTCTTTTAACATTAACGAACGGATCGGGCAATCTGTTTTCGCCGAAATAGTAATGCGTAACCGCCGCGTCAATTTGCGGCGAATTGAAAAAATAATCATCCGGACCGTCGTAACTTGATGTTGATGTTATTATCAAATGGTTTTTCCCGTATTTGCTTTTTTCGTAATCGCGCAAAAATTTTCCCATCTCGTTAACCCAATCGGCTTTTTCTTCCTGGAAAGAATTTTCACCTCCCCACCAATTCATTTCATTAAACAGCTCCCAAACGAAAATATTTGGAGACGCGCCCCACCTGTCAACAATAAATTTAATCCTGTTTTTATAAACTTCTCTGCCTTGGCGAGTGGTAAAAATATCCGATTGTTCTTCCATAAATCCGCCGTTATTTTTATAATAAGGGTGTTTTTGCTCAAAACGCGCCCATTGCACCGTGTCCGGACTAAAAACTAAATCAATGTAAATTCCGTATTTTTCCGCCAAAACCATCAAATTATCAATTCTTTTCGCGTATTCCTCATCAAAAACGCCGACCGGATTTTCAAGAAATCTCGCCTTTCCGCTATCTATCAAATATTGCACGAATCCTTCTTTTCGAGAAAATGTCCAGCCGTCGGTATCTATGCGCAACACATTTTCTCCATTATTCTTCATATCAATGAAATGTTTTTCCAACCCATTCGGATCCATTGTCAAATCAACTTCGTAAAAAGGAAATTTGTTTTCTTTGTAATAAATATGCCCGAAGTAATCAGTCTGCGCCTGTTCTCCGGCCATGGCGGTGCCAATGGGAAAAAACGATTTACCGTCTTCAAACATAAAATATCTTTTATTCGGCGCAATCGTAATCCACGGCTTATCGCTATGAAAGTCTACGCGATTATTTTTATATTTTCGGGAAAAAAACAATGCCGAAAACACTCCGGCAATTAAAATTATCCCAATTAAAATTACTAAAAACGCTTTATTATTCATCATAGTGTTTAAGTGTTTAAAAAGTTTATTAAAAATCCTTATATTTAATATTACAACCAAGCCGGCAAATTCGCAAATGTTTATTCAACCCGGTTAGAAGTTCTCTAAAAAACAAAATTTTATACCACAAATACATCGTCCTTACAAACTTGAGATTATAAGGATGATGTATACAAAAAAATTAAAAAGAGCGGTTATTGCCAGCCGCTCTTGCTTCGTTATTCTTCCAAATCCATAATTTTATACTTCACGCAAGTTTTCTCTCTTAACCATCCCCAAAACATCACTAAGAATAATTCCCTTTCCGCGCCATTTTCTTTCTTAATCATCATTTTTTTAATTCTCGTTAGTATAAAAAACACTGGAAAAACCACTATACATGCAATTATTATAATCGCGCATAAAAGGATAAAAGCCGATCCTAGCGATACCATAATCTCAATAATCGTTTTACTGGGAAACAGAAATGATATGCACGAATAATTATTGTAAAATTGTTCAAATACAATCTTCTTATCGGTTCCATCGACAAGCAAGTTATTAATCAAACCAAAATATATCGCGCAAAAACTTGAATAAACAGCTAAAAATAATACAATTGGAATCCAGATAAATTTTCGGCTAAAAAACCAACCAACCCATTTAAATGGCAACTTCATAAACATTTTGAAAATAGAACAGCGATCAATCATATCTACTCTTTCGTATTCCCAAAGATCAAAACTATTTCTAATCATCCTGTACCACCAACTTTTCGCCGAAATATTTTTCAATTATTTCTCCTCTCGTTTAATAATATCGTCTGTCGTCGTAATCACGACGCCGACTTCTTTCAT
>JBBTRL010000037.1:0-10011 GCA_038065195.1 Patescibacteria group bacterium | reverse complement strand
GCAACGCCGCTTTCGCTTCTTCGGGATTAGGCGTTTTGCCGTGCCAATTAAAATCAAATTCCATAAAATCAACGCCTTTACCCGGAATCGTATGCGCAATAATGCAAACCGGTTTTTCAAAAATCGCTTTCGCTTCATTACAAGCATCAATTATCGCTTCTATGTTATGCCCATCTACATCTATTACATGCCAATTAAACGCCTCCCATTTGGCGCGAAGCGGCTCAAGCGGCAAAACATTTTCAGTATAACCATCAATTTGAATATTGTTTCTGTCTATAATAACGGTCAGATTATCTAATTTATGCTTTCCCGCCCAAAGAACCGATTCCCACCAAATTCCACTATCATGTTCGCCGTCTGAACCCAAACAATAAACCTGATTTTTCTTTTTATCCATCTTTAATCCGTAAGCAATCCCCGCGGCTTGTCCCAATCCGGAACTTAAAGGACCGGACGAAACCTCTATACCGGGCAAAATTTCGTTATGCGGATGACCCTGAAGCCGTGTCCCGAATTTCCGTAAAGTCATCAACTCTTTCTTTGGGAAATAACCGGCATGCGCCATAGCGGCATATTGCACCGGACAAATATGCCCATTGGACAAAATTAAATAATCGCGTTCGTCCCATTTCGAATTTTTCGGATTATGCTTTAAAATATCAAAATAAAGCGCGGTAAAAACATCCGCCATACCAAGAGGACCGGCCGAATGACCGGAACCGGCTTCCAAAAGCATTTTAATTATATCCCGACGAATTTCGTTCGCCTTTTTTTCCAATTCTTTTATGTTCATAATGCGCGCTTATTTTGCGCTGCAACTTGTTTAAGTTTTTTATATGATAGCATTAAAATAAAAATAAATACAGCCGTTAAAACTACGGCCGCTCCCGAAGGAATACCAAATAAACCGCTTATAAACACGCCGGAAACCGAGCTTAATCCGCCGATTATTCCGGCGCCGTAAGAATAGGTTTTCAAACTGCCACCGATATTTTTTGCCGCCGATGCCGGTATGATAACCAAAGCGCCCATTAAAAGCTAACCGATGAACTTAACTCCCAAGGCCACTATAACCGCCACCATAAGAAGATAAAGTAAATTATAATAATCAATGTTTATTTTACGAACTCGCGCCAAATCATCGGAAATAATACTAAAGACAATCGGTTTGATTATTCTGCGGGTAATAAAAAATATTACCAAAGAACATATAATTATAATTGGAAAATCCCAAAAACTTATACTGGCTATATCTCCAAAAAGCGCTTCAATAAGTTCCGGCTCCGGCGTAATCAATATGCCGATTGCCAAACTTGCCGTAAAAATAATGCCAACTAAATTCTCTATCGGAAGTTTTGTGGATTTTTCCATTTTCCAAACAAGCAAAATCCCAAAAACCAAAAAAACAAAAGCGCCAATAAAAGGATTTATATTATAAAGCATAGCCAAAGCCATACCCGGCAATGCCACATGGGACAAAGCGTCGCCCACCAAACTCATCCTCTTTAAAACCATTGCCGAACCTAAATAACCGGCTGCCGCGCCAATAAATAAAGCTACAATAATTGTAAAAATATTAATCATTTTTATGCGCGTTAAACTCGCTATTACCATGATTATGATGATGCAAAGCGCTATCTTCCCCGTAAAGGCGCTGGAGATTTTCCGCCGTCAATTCGTGAAGCGGATGACCGTAGCAAAGTTGCCGTTTATTCAAACAAAGCACTTTATCGGCATATTTATAAACAACATTCAAGTCGTGAGAAATCAAAATTATGGCAAATTTTTTAGTATCCTGAAGCCGTGTCAATATTTTATAAATCGTCGCTTCGCCCGTCACATCAACACCGGCGGTTGGTTCATCAAAAAAAACAATATCGGGATTATCCGCCAATGCGGAAGCTATTAAAACTTTTTGAAATTCCCCTCCGGAAAGAATGCCTAAATTCGCGGAAAAAATATCAACCACGCCGATACCCAAAAGATTAAGCAAAATTCCGGCGCTTTGCAAAGAAATATTTTGAATATCAAAAAAATCGCCGACGCTCAACGGAAAATCCCTGATCAATTCAACGCGTTGTGGCACATAACCTACTTTAACGCCATTGGCCCATTTTACATCGCCACTATGCGGTAGAAGCCCTAAAATAGCCTTAAACAATACTGTTTTTCCAGCTCCATTGGGGCCCACAATTGCCAATGTTTCATTTTTTTCAACACTAAAATCAAGACCGCCAATAATTTCATGACCATCAACGATAACCTTTAAATTTTTAATTTCCAAAATTGGCATAATAAAATACCCCAATATCCAATTAAAGTATTATTAAAAATCCACAATACTTTTTTTAATCGCTTCAATAGCTTTTCCCGCTCCTTTCGGATATTGATAAATAAAATTTCCCGCCACCAAAATATCCGCACCCGCCCCAACGGCCATTACCGCTGTTTCCAAATTTATTCCTCCATCAACTTCCACGCATTTTTTCGAAAAATTATTTTTAAAATCCGCTATTTTTAATAAAACACTTTCAATAAAATTTTGCCCGCCAAAACCCGACTCCACGGTCATCATCAAAATCAGATCCAATTCATTTATCCAATTCCCTATAGTTTCCCATGGCGTTTTCGGATTAATAGCAATGGCGGTTTCAACTCCATTTTTTTTTATCATCCTCAAAACATTGTCCAATTTTTCAAAATTACCGATAAACGATTCGTAATGAACAATTATTCTTTTAACTCCGCTTTCTATCCATTTTTCCATATAACTCCATGGTTCTTCTATCATCAAATGCGCTTCAATATTGACTTTTAACTTTTGGCTTTTGGCTTTTAACTCAACGGGATTATTCCATGTAATATTTGGCACAAATTTCCCGTCCATTATGTCAATCTGAATCCAATCAACAAAATTCTCCACTTTTTTTATCTTTTCGTGGAGTTCGTTAAAATCTTTCGCTATTATCGCCGGTATAATTTCCGCCATAATTTATTGCTCATTTTCTTGCTGATTTCTCAAGGCTGCTACTTCCTGTTCTAAAATTTTAATTCTATTATTCACATCTTTCAATTCGTGATTTTTGTTATCAAATTCCATAGATATTTCCCGAAAAATTGTTTTTAATTTTTCATGCAAACTATCAATCTCTTCCGGCATACACAACATCCGATGCGCTCTGTCCATGGCCGGCGTTTCTTTCGTTTTATCAGGTTCTTTAGCTTCCTTATCTTTCTCGCCTTTATTATCGCCCATAAACTGTTTTTTTAAAAATCCGTCCATTTTTTCAAATAATGACATAAATTGATAAATGACCACTTAACGACGACCGTGGTCAATCGTTAAAAACGACCATCGTATATTATTGATCTATTTTTTTTATTCTTCTTATGTGCCTTTCTTCGTTACTGAATGAAGTCTCTATCCAAAGTTTAACTATTTTTTTCGCTTTCCTGACGCTCAGTACCCTTGCTCCCAAAGAAATTATATTAGCATTATTATGCTCGCGAGACATTATCGCGCTGTATTTATCATAAACAACCGCCGCTCTAATACCCCTCGCTCTATTCGCCGCAATCGCCTCTCCCTGCCCCGAACCTCCGATAACAATTCCCAAACTGCCGAAATTTTTTGCAACAAATTTGGCTGTGGGAATAATAAAATCCGGGTAATCATCATTCTCGTCTAATTTATAAGCTCCAACATCTTCAATATCGTAACCTAAATCTTGAAGGAACATTTTCAATTCCTCTTTCAACTTAAATCCGGCATGATCCGCTCCAATATATATTTTCATAATTAATTACTCTCCCAAATGAAAATTTATACACGCGCTGACGGCTGATTTTCTAATTGAATAATCCGTGTTTCGTGATCATCCACCCTATCGTCAACCCTTTTATGCGCCATCGTATGCGCAATTTGTTCTTCGCGAATTAATTTCAATTCCTTAACTATTTTATCATTGCTTGTAAGCACATTATCGCGGCTCTTAATCACTTCTTCGTGAACCTGCTTTAACTCCTCTTTTGTTGCCAAACCAACGACCGTTATCGCTAAATCAGCAACAATTTCTTTTAATTCATTTTTTGTTGCCAAACCGGCAACAGCTTCTTTTAAATCATCTTTCGTAGCGAAACGCTCCTTAATATCATTAAAATCCTGCTGAATCACAATGGCCAATTTATCAAGAGTCATTTTTTGTTTTTTTATTTTTTTCATACTTAGATAAATTAATTTATAAATAAAATTATACCGTCATTTTAACATTCTAAAACCCTCCTCGCAAATTAATTGCCTTCGCTATTCTTTCAACAGCAAGAATATAAGCGGCTGTCCGCATATCCACATTATATTTTTCAACGATTTTCATAAGATCCGACAAACTGCCTGCCATCAATTTGTGAAGTTTCAACAATACCGCCTCTTCCTCCCATCGATCTCCTTGAAGATTTTGCATCCACTCAAAATAACTTACGGCTATACCGCCGGCATTGGCTAAAATATCCGGAATCATCAAAATACCCTTCTTTTTCAATATCTCATCAGCTTCCGGACTGACTGGTCCATTAGCCATTTCCAAAATAATTTTCGCTTTAATTTTTCCGGCATTTTCTTCAGTTATTTGGTTTTCCAACGCCGCCGGAATCAAAATATCCACATCTGATTCCAAAAGTTCTTTATTAGAAATTATCTTATAATTTCCCGGGGCCTCGCAAATATTGCCGACACAATAACATCCCAACACCGTTCCAGACCTTTTAACGCACCCAGCAACTTCAAAAATATTAAATCCTTGTTCATTTCGTATGCCGCCTTTTGCATCGGAAATTGCCGTTATCTTAAATCCTTCCTTGTAAAGCGCCTGCGCTATGGAAGAACCAACATTGCCAAAACCCTGAATCGCCACGGTTAATTTTGAAGGATCAAAACAATCTCCTTTTAAACCAATTGAATGTTTATTTTTTTCTTTTCCCGATTCATTATGAAAATAATTATTTTTTAGAAAATCAATTAAAACAAAAGCGCCGCCAATTCCGGTAGCATTCTCGCGACCATATGAACCGCCAATCTCAACTGGTTTTCCAGTAATAACCGCTGGGGAAAAATCATTCATTATCTTACTATATTCATCCATCATCCATGCCATAATTTGCGCGTTCGTATTGACATCCGGAGCCGGAATATCTTTCCATGGCCCGATATTTTTATAAATCGCCCTGATATATCCCCGACTGAGCGATTCAAGTTCTTTTTTTGAAAGTTTAAACGGATCAACCGCAACTCCTCCTTTTGCTCCGCCCATCGGAATATTTATCAACGCCGCCTTCAACGCCATCCAAACCGACAAAGCCTTGATTTCGTCTAAATTAACGCCCGGATGGAATCTTATTCCGCCCTTGAAAGGTCCGCGCGCATTATTATACTGAACCCTCCAGGCCTTGTATTTTTTCCCGCCGACCGATACTTGGAATTCTAAAATTCTTTGCGGTTTTTCAAGTTCCCTTAAAACATCGCCGCCAATATCCAAAAACTTTAAAGTTTCTTTAATTTTATTTATAGTGGATTTATACAATTGCATATTTAATATTTTTTAACTTTTATTAAAATAATCAACAATGCTTAAAGCCGCCGCGGCTCCGTGTCCGGCCGCTATAATAATTTGTTTGTATAAAATATTCGTCACATCTCCGGCGGCGAAAAGTCCGGGGATATTTGTTTCACACCTTTCATTTACAATTATAGCGCCCGTTTTATCTTTATTGACCTGCGCCAAAAATTCACTATTGGGAATCATACCGATATTGATAAAAATCCCATCCAATGTAATTTTATCCAACTTGCCGCTTTTTAAATCTTCATACTCCAAAGCATTAACCATATTTTCTCCAATGATATTTGATGTTCGGGCATTATAAATAAACTCAACATTTTTTGATTTTTTCAATTTATCTATCATTATTTTTTCGCCGCGCATTTCAGAATTGGTTGTCAAAATATAAATTCTTTTGGTAATTCCGACGAGCATTAAAGACGATTCCAACGCAGAATTACCGCCGCCGATAACCGCCACAATTTTATTCTTAAATAATGGTCCGTCGCAATTCGTACAATAACTTACTCCTTTTTGATAAAATTTTTCTTCGCCCGGAACGCCCAAATGTTTATGCCGAACGCCAGTCGCCGCCAAAACGATTCCAGACCTATACTCCAAAAATTTTTCTCCTTTTTTCGCTTCTATTTTAAAATCACCGCTCCGTCCGCTTACATTTACAACTTCAATACCGTCTTCCATCTTAATATTATAAAAATCCAAATGTTTCTTAAATTCTTTCGTAAGTTCAATGCCGTTAATCGTTGAAAAACCGGGATAATTGCCAATTTCATTGGTTATGGCAATTTGACCACCAATATCCTTAGTTATTATATGAACATTGAGATTGCTTCTTGCGGCATATATTGCGGCGGAAACAGCCGCGGCGGATCCGCCGATAATAATTAAATCTTTTGCAAGAATTTCCATAAAATTAATGACTGAATAAATTTATACACTTTAAATATATTATATCATAAATTGAAAAAAATTGACAAAACCGGCATAAAAACATAATATTCTATGATCTTATCCGTTCATTGAAATAAAATTTGGAGGAAAAAATAATGAAAAAATATTATTTTAAAAAGGAAACGATAGGAAGTGAAAAATTTTTGATAGCCTTTACTTTAGCGACAATCCTTATAATCGCCGTAACAATGATGGCTCAAAACAAATATGCCGCCGCTATTGATCCACAAATAATCAGCGAAGCGATGCAAAATCAAAAAAAATCAGATGGCGAATACTATTCTACCGTTTATGAATTAAACGAAAAAGAATTCCGCGCAATGACTGAAAATAACTACTTCGAAAAATCAACTATAAAAAAAGAAGAACCGGGCTATAAAATTTTCTGCCAAACCGGCGAAAAAAAATATATTTTTACCGTTATTACCGAAAATAAATTAGCGGAAATATACCAACTTCTACAAGAAAAAAATGTAAAAATAAATTTTGAAAAACCGCCTTCAATGCGAGGATTGTGGGGATATCTAGGCATAATATTTATAATTTTTATTTTCATTTTAAGCTTTAATATGATTAGCAATATAATCAGAGGCCGGCGCAACGGCGCGGGAAGCCCCCAATTCAATGAAACGAAAAAATTTTCTCAAGCCCGCATAGAAATATTCAAACCGGGTGATATTAAAACAACTTTCAATGATGTCGCCGGATGCGACGAATCAAAGTTTGAGCTGCAAGAAGTGATTGATTTTCTGAAAAATCCCAATAAATACAGAAAATTAGGCGGTAAAATCCCCAAGGGCGTATTGTTGGTCGGTTTTCCCGGATGCGGAAAAACTCTGCTCGCCAAAGCCACGGCAGGAGAAGCCGGAGTGCCATTTCTCACTTTAAGCGGTTCCAGTTTCGTGGAAATGTTTGTCGGGGTGGGAGCGGCGCGCATAAGAGATTTGTTTGAGCAAGCCAAAAAAAATATTCCCTGCATAGCATTTATTGACGAAATTGACTGTCTGGGGAAAAAAAGAACGGTTGGTCCGAATTCACACGACGAAAAAGACCAAACGCTTACAGAATTTCTGACGCTTATGGATGGCTTCCAAGACAATTCAGGATTGATTATTATCGGCGCGACAAACAGACCCGATAGTTTAGATCCTGCTTTTAAACGACCCGGCAGATTTGACAGAATCGTAGTTGTGGATAAACCGGATATAAAAGGCAGAATCGGAATATTAAAAGTTCATACAAAAAATATTCTTATAGCGCCGGAGGAAAAAGAAATAATAATAAAAACAATCGCCGAAAGAACGCCGGGATTTTCCGGAGCGGATTTAGCCTCTGTGGCCAATGAAGCGGCGATGTTGGCCGCAAGATATAATAAAGAAAAAGTTTCACTTGAAGAATTCAACTCGGCAATGATGCGAGTTATGGCTGGAATAGAACAAAAAAGCAAATTATTGGGTCCAAAAGAAAAAAACATTGTGGCACATCATGAAGCCGGACACGCCATTGTCCAATTCTTTGTAGAAAAAAAAGATGTCCACAAAATCAGTATTATAAGGACTGAAAAGGCCTTGGGTTATACTTTCGGTCTGCCGACGGAAGATAAATATTTACACACTAAAAATGATCTAAAAAATACGATAAAAGGTCTTTTGGGCGGCAGAGCGGCTGAAGAAATAATTCTTAAAGAAATATCCAACGGCGGGACAAATGATCTTGAACGAGCGACTAATGTAGCCATAAACTGCATAAAAAAATTCGGTATGGATGACAAAGTCGGTCTTAGATCTTTCGGCATTTCTCAAGAAAATTACCTTGGAGACGATTGGTCAACGGATAAAGGATACAGCGAAGATACCGCCAAACAAATTGACCAAAGCATAAACTCGCTTCTTCATACTTGTTATGAAGAGACAAAAGAAACAATATCGCAATATAAAGAAAAAATTGAAATCATAGTCCAAAGACTTCTTGAAAAAGAAGTCTTGGAAAAAGAAGAAATTGAGCAAATACTGAAAAGCAACTCATAAAGAGTTGCTTTTTTAATGCCCGTATTGAGCATATTTTATTTCCTTTCTTCCAACACCGCTTTCAATGTCTTTTCTTCCCCTTTATGCAAAACCTTAAGAGTTATTGTGTCGCCTACCGACTTTTTGCCGACACTATCGGCAAGCGTATACTCTTCGGTAATTTTCTGTCCGTCAATTTCAAGAACAATATCATTTTCCACGAGGCCGGCTTTGTCCGCCGGACTCCCGGGAATTACCGCTAAATCCTCCGGATTTTTCCCACGCTGAATTAAAGCGCCGTGATCAACTTCCAAATTATTGACTTTCTTTATCGCTTCGTTTATTAAAATATAACGCACGCCTAAAAAAGGAGCAATAATTTTACCTTTTTCTTTAACATCTTTTATATCTTTCTTCACGGCATTTATCGGAAGAGCAAAACCGATATTTTGCGCTCCTTGCGCAATAGCGGTGTTGATGCCGATAACTTCGCCTCTTAAATTAAGCAACGGTCCGCCGGAATTTCCCTTATTTATCGCCGCATCCGTCTGAATAACCTGATCCAATTTTTCCGCCGCGCCGCCGGAAGTGGTGGCGGTAATGGAACGAGCAAGACCGGAAACTACGCCGATTGAAACAGTATTTCTAAATTCTCCAAGCGCGTTGCCAATCGCGATAACGCTTTGTCCTATCTGTAAATTATTGGAATCGCCTAAAATTACCGTTGGCAGATTTTTATCGTCTATTTTAATTATAGCAACATCCAAAACCGGATCGCGCGCCAACACTTTGGCCTCGTATTTTTTACCGTCATTCATCAAAACGGTATATTCCGCCTCTTCATCTTCAACCACATGCTTATTGGTAACTATCATCCCGTCCGAGGAAACGATAAATCCGGTACCTCCGCCGATTTCCTTCTTTTCAGTTCCTTTCTGCCGCTGTTGCGGAATCTGAAAATTAAAAGGAGAATTATTGCCAAAAAAATCATCAAAATCATCAAAAGGATTGATAAAATAATTTTCAAACACCGGCAAGTCCTTGCTTATTATAATGCTTACTACGGCCGGCGAATTTTCTTTCACGGCTTTAATAACGGCTTGCTCTTGCGTGGTTTGGGGTGAGTATTCTTCTTTTTCTTCCGTTTCGTTTAAAATTACCGGCGCCGATTTATCGCCATATAATTCAAACAATTTCACACCCGCTCCTCCGGCAAAAAATCCGGAAACGGAAGAAACAACAAAACTAACGGCTATAATTATGATTATTAATTCTTTTTGGGTGAATTTATTGACTTTTTTCATAGATTAAGTTATAATTATCAATTAAGTTCCTTACCATAATTATATTATAAAAAAATTTTCCAGAGGTGTCAAATGAATGTACCTGACGGGTACATAGGTAACACTTTTATGGAATTATTAAAGTTAATTGGC
>JBBTRL010000036.1:0-5637 GCA_038065195.1 Patescibacteria group bacterium | reverse complement strand
CAGGTATGGTTTTAGGGACGGTGTCGTAAAATTTGCCGGTTTTTATATTTTTTGCTATGATTAATTTGCGGACAGTGTATAAATGTTTGGAATAAAAACTAATCAATATTATGAAGTTGCAGCATTACCCAGTAAATAAATTAAAAAAAGATATTCTAAATATAGTTTCCAAATATCTGGATTTAAAAGAATGTAAAATATTTTTTTTTGGTTCGCGGGTGAAAGGACAAAATTTCGATGGTTCTGATATTGACATCGGTATTGAAGGCGATCAGGCAATTTCTCCTGAAATAAGCATTATAATAAAAGAAGAATTGGAAAAAATTCCTACTCTTTATAAAATTGATTTTATTGATTTCAAGCAGGTTTCTGATAGGTTTAAAAAAGAGGCATTAAAATTCTCAGAGCCAATAAATTAAACATTTATGAATATAATCTTGGAAGATTATCAAAAATTAATAAATAAGTTGGAAGAGATTTTGGTTATGGAGAAAACGGAAGTCAACAGGGATTCCGCCATTAAAAGGTTTGAGTTGTGCTTTGATTTGGCCTGGAAATCCACTAAGGAATATGCAAAAAAAGAGGGTGTGGAATGTTATTCTCCGCGGGCTTGTTTTAAAACCGCTTTTCAACTTAAAATTATTGAATACGACGAATTATGGCTTCGAATGATTGAAGACAGGAATAAAAGCGTTCATCTTTATAAAGAAGAATTTGCGAAAGAAATTTACGCGCATTTACCCGATTATTTGAAATTGTTTAAAGGGTTGTTTGAAAAATTGAATGGTAAAAATTAAAAATTTTTAATAAGGGATAACGATTATGAATAAAAAACATTTTTTTATTGTAGTTGCTACTGTTTCATTGTTGGTACAGATTATATCTCCGATGTGGTGGAAAATCGTTGTCGTATCTTTTTGGACATTTTTTATTGAAGGAATTTTAGAAGGGGGATTTTTTAAAGAAGTTGTTATTGGTGCAGATCAAGCAGGTAATTCGATACTTTATGGATCTTTTTTAATTTATAGCATAATAGCGTTAATTGTTTCAATCTGGTCATTTTTCTCAGCAAAAGGAATGGATTCAGGGCAAGTATATACCAAAAAGAAAAATGTCGTTTTCTTAATGATAAATATCTTAACAATAACTTTTACGGCGTTGAATGGAGCGTTTTTCCCGAGGATGGGAACAATATAATAGGAAAAAATAATTTTAAATATAAAATAGGCAATGATCTAACATTGCCTATTTTATATTTTTTGTAATTCAGGAAGTTAGATTTTCCAATGTCTATTTTATCGATTCCAGCCGCGCCTGAAAATGCCGCAGTATCGGCGGTTCGTAGACGAGTTTCAATCCCTTGATTTTGTCGCGTCGTTGCCAGACTTTTTTAATTATGGAAATAACATAATCAATATGTTCTTGAAAATAAACGCGGCGCGGGATTGTGAGCCGGACAAGTTCCAGCGTGGGATAAATATTTTTTTTCGTTTCCGGATCGCGGCCCGCCAGCAAGGTTCCGATTTCCACAGCACGAATGCCGCCTTCAAGATAAATTTCGCAACAAAGGGAATGTCCCGGAAATTGTTCCTGCGGAATATGCGGCAGAAATTTTTTAGCGTCAATGTAAACGGCATGACCGCCAAAAGGTTCAATAACCGGAACGCCGCGCTGTTTTAATTTTTCGCCGAGATAAGCGACTTGGCCGACGCGATATTCCAGATAATCTTCTTCTGTTCCTTCGTAAAGTCCTTGCGCCAGCGCTTCAATATCGTGTCCTGACATTCCGCCGTAACTGGTAAAGCCCTCAAATAATATGCTTACGGGGACAAGTTTTTGGTAAAGCGCTTTTGAGCGGATCGCGATAAATCCGCCCATATTGACGATGGCGTCTTTTTTGGCGCTCATCAGGACACCGTCAACGCAAGCCATCATTTCTTTGATGATTTCTTTTATTGTTTTTTTAGCGCAGTTTTTTTCCCGCGTTTTTATGAAATAGGCGTTTTCCGCATAGCGCGCCGCGTCAAAAAACAGGAGCAATTTATTTTTTTTAGCTAACGCGGAAACTGCTTTGATATTGGCCAAACTGACGGGTTGTCCGCCGACGCTGTTGCATGTTATAGTGATAAGGACATAACTGATATTTTTTTTATTTTCCGCTATGATTTTTTCAAGTTTTTTAATATCCAGATTTCCCTTAAACGGATGCGGCTCTGAAGGTTTTTCCGCTTCCGGTATCGTCACATCCACCGCGCGACCTCTTGCCCATTCTATATGGGCTTTGGTTGTATCAAAATGTTTGTTGCCGGGAATTATTTGGCCTTTGCGGACAAGAATTGTGTCAAGAATATGTTCCGCCGCACGGCCTTGGTGTGTAGGAATAATATAATTAAAACCCATAATTGATTTAACCGCACATTGCATTTTTTCAAAACTTTCCGCGCCGGCATAAGATTCGTCGCCGCGCATCATACCGGCCCATTGCTCTTGCGACATTGCGCCGGTTCCGGAATCGGTCAAGAGATCAATATAAACATCGCGCGCTTTTAATAAAAAAGGATTAAAACCGGCTTCGCGCATTTTTTTTTCGCGTTCGGCGCGCGGAATTATTTTTATTGATTCAATGGATTTTATTTTGTAAGGAGGAAGTAACATAAAAATTTTTCTCTCTTCGGGAGATGTCCCGCAGGGACATAATTTATTTTTATCAGTTTATTTTAACTCATCTTTTATTGATTGACAATGGAAAATACGGCATATCATCACATAAAAATATCTCAATTTGAAGGTCCGTTAGATCTTCTTCTTCAGCTCATTGAAGCTAAGAATATGGAAATTACCGTTGTTTCCTTATCGGAAGTGACGGATCAGTATATTTCTTGCCTTAAGGATATAAAAGAAGTTTGTTCAGAGGACTTGGCAAATTTTTTATCTATAATTTCCAGTTTGATTTTAATAAAATCAAAGGCGTTATTGCCGATTATTGAAATTGATAAAGATATTTTAGAAGATGCTGATGATTTGGCAAGACGGCTTGAAGAATACCGTATCGTCAAAATGCTTGGCAAAAAAATTCAAGAATTGGATAAGCGCGGAGTGATTAGTTTTTCGCGCCTCGCGGATAAAAAATTGCGGTCAATTTTTTATCCGCCACGCAATGCGACGGCGAATGTTTTGTATAAATATTTTGACAAAATATTTAAGGAAATTTTTGTCGCGCCATTGGTTTTGCCTCAAAAAGAATTGCGTGAACTTATAAAATTGGAAGATATAATCAAAGACCTTGCGGAAAAAACCCAAAATGGCAGTATTAAAAATTTCAGCGATTTTTTGAATAAAGATTTATCGCGTTTGGAAATCATTGTCACTTTTTTGGCGCTACTTCATCTTTTAAAACGGAAAATAATAAAAGCGGAACAATGCGGCATTTTCGGCGAAATCGCGATAAGTAAATTTTAATTACAATTTTTAAATGAACAAAATTATTGGCAATAAAAATATTATAGAGGCATTGCTTTTCTTTTCCGGCGAGCCGGTTGATTTTGATAAAATCAAAAAAAGGTTTAAGATAAACGATAATGAATTAGTGGAAATTATCAGCGAATTGAAACGGGATTACGAAGGTCGTGGCGTCAATATTTTGGAATTTGAAGATACGGTGGAAATGGTGACTTCTCCGGATACGGCGGAATTTTTGTCCGACTTCGTAAAATCCGAGCTTCAGGAAGATTTGTCGCAGGCGGCTTTGGAAACATTGGCGATTATTGCTTACAGAGAGCCGGTCAGCAGGGCGCAGATTGACGACATTCGAGGAGTAAATTCCACTTTTATATTAAGAAATCTCTTGATCCGCGGTCTTATAAAAAGAGATAATAATCCAAATGATTTCCGATCGTTTAGTTATTCCATAACATTGGATTTTATTAAAAAACTGGGACTAAAAGAAATAAAAGAATTGCCGGAATATGAAAAATATGTTCGTCATGTAACACATAACAAGTAAAAATTTTCAATTGCTTACTATTTCCCGCCAAAACATTTTAATGCTTGTTGTCGCCGTAATCGGCGCCGCTTTGCTTTCGCTTGTTTTGACGAGCGTTTTTGAGTTTCCTAAAAAAGACGCCGAGTCTCATGAATTATTCAGCGCTTCAATCGCGCCGGCTCGTCTTCCTATAACGGAAAATGTTTTTTTCGCCTCGGCTAAAGATAATCCGGATTATATGCCCATTCGTAATTGGGCTGTTGAAGAGCCGGTTTTGGACGCGACCGCGGCCATAGTCATAATTCCCGCCAAGAATAAAATTTTATTCAAGGAAAATATTGATGAACGGTTGCCCATTGCCAGTTTGACTAAACTTATGACAGCGGTTGTTCTTTTGGATAATATCAATAATATAAAGGAAGAAGCTCCGGTTAAGTTTGAGCATATAATGACCGAGGGTGAGAGCGGCGGTTTAATTGTCGGCGAACGATTATCTTTCGCTAATTTATTGAAAATTATGTTAATTACTTCAAGTAACGACGCGGCGGAAGTAATAGCCGAAGCGGTTGGTTCGCGCATTGGCGGAGATAATAGTATTTTAAAGTCATCGCGCGATTTTTTTATAGAAAAAATGAACGCAAAAGCCGATGAGTGGGGGCTCAACGATACGCATTTTTCCACGCCTACGGGATTGGAAGATGAAAATAATTTTTCCACAGTTAAAGATCTATCAAATTTAGTGATGAAAATATCCGCTGTTTATCCTGAAATTTGGCGTATTTCCGTTATGACCGCCGCGGATGTTAAGGACTCTACCGGTTTAATTAACCATCATTTAATCAATACCAATAAACTTATTCCATTTTTTGACGATATTGTTGGAAGTAAGACCGGTTATACCGAAGGCGCCAAAGGCAATATAATTGTTATTCAGCAAGACCCTGTTAAAAAAGACAGCATAATTTATATTATTATCGGATCAAATGAAAAATTTTCCGCGGTTAAATCTTTGATTGATTGGGCGCATAAAGCGTATCTATGGTAAAATAAAGTTACATGCAGGCATTTGAAATAACTAGAATTTTAATTTTAGCGACAGTCGGTTTTTGCGTGGCGATGGCTTTCACTCCTTTGCTTTCCCATTTTTTGTATAAATATAATTTAGGGAAACAAATAAGGAGCAATAAGCCGATTTTTCACAGTTTTCATTTAAAAAAA
The DNA here is from genome assembly GCA_038065195.1 of Patescibacteria group bacterium. Classification (GTDB taxonomy): domain Bacteria; phylum Patescibacteriota; class Minisyncoccia; order GWA2-38-13b; family GWA2-38-13b; genus GWA2-38-13b. The sequence continues at coordinate 437 of JBBTRL010000036.1, read as the reverse complement.
GAGGGAACTCCGACTATGGGCGGTATTTTGATTTGGGGCACTGTTCTATTTTTGGCTTTTATTTTTTGGCTGTTTTCTATGTTTAATATAACGGTTTTTAAAGATTTGAATTTTCTTAATAGGGGAGAAACATTTCTTCCGATCGGAATTATGATTTTTGCCGCTTTTGTGGGTTTGGGAGACGATCTTTTGGGGATTTTTAAAAAAGGTCCAAATGGCGGAGGAATGGGCGTAATAAGGAAATTGATTTTGTATGTTGTTATTGCGGCAGTGGGATCCTGGTGGTTTTATTTTAAATTAGATTGGGATTTAATCTCCGTGCCATTTTTAGGGAGTTTCAATATAGGATTATGGTATATCCCCGCTTTTATTTTTATTATCGTCGCTACCGCTTTTTCAGCCAATGAAACAGATGGCTTGGCCGGTCTTTTGGGAGG
>JBBTRL010000035.1:1365-14056 GCA_038065195.1 Patescibacteria group bacterium | reverse complement strand
TTTGTCATATTTCTTGATTTTCAAGGCGTTACCTATGTATCTCATCATGTGCAATTTTACGACACCGTCCCTAAAACCATACCTGTTTTTACCGAAACCCCACTACGAACCGCCGATATTGCGGCATTTTCAGGCGCGGCTGGAATCGATAAAAAATAAATTACAGGTAAAAAATAGACAGCATTATATCGCTGTCTATTTTTATTTAACCTGCTAAAAAATATTATTTATCAATCAAAGTGGATTCTTCCGAAATAAACTTGGAAATCAACCAAAAAATAAATCCCAATATTAACGGACCACTCCATACCCATAACAGCATAATAAGAATAAAAGCAGTAAAAGACATACCGAGCCTTGACGCATCTAATGTAAAAAACAATAAAGTCAAAATCAATATTATAGCAGGAGAAACCCTCATTAGCGCTCCTCCGATAAAATTAAATTTTTCTTTTTTCGTTTTTTTTATTGTCAACCAACCAAATAAATAACCCGCGCCAAACCAAATTAAACCACCGGATAAAAAAGCAAAAATATGACCCGCTGTCAAAATACTAAAAGTCGGTATTCCCTTGAATACAAGAGTAAGTAAAAACAGAAAATTTCCCGCCGTTATCTGCGCAATCAATACTGGAATTTCTATACCCGGAGAATCACCTACCACATTTACGACCAATGTCCCAAAAACCATCCCAACAACCGTAATCGCAATATAAATCAATAATGCGATCAAACCCCCTTTAACTTTTTTATTCATAATTATTACTCCAAATTAATACTATTTATTTTTTCATCCTTAAATTCTAATTTATATTCATTATCAAATAATTCTCTACGCCTATTTTTATAATTTATCATTAATTGATTATAAAAACCGACCTTTGATTATATTTTACCCCCCCTAAAAAATTGCAATAGAATCGTAGAATAAACTTCCGAATCATCAAAGAAACTGCCCAAACACTACACCGCCTTTCCCAACTTTCACATATTGTTGGCTTACAACAAAGCCTTGTTTCAATTTCGCAAGACGCCGCATTCTTTCAAGACTGCGCACATCAACGGGGGAAGCAGTTCGTTTCACTTCGTACGCCATTTTCTTATCAAGAATAAAATCAATTTCCGCTCCGGACTTCTTTCTGAAATAACTCACATGCCCCTTGGTTTTTAGTTGATTGTACACGGCATTCTCTATTAGTTGACCGTCGCTTACGCGCGCCATAACTCGCAAGATTCCATTGTCGCAAAAATACACTTTCTGCGTGCCCGAAACTTCCCGATCTACGCTTCGCGAAAGTTTGGATACTAAATGTATAAAATATGTATCCTGCAAAAACGCTAAGTACGAATAGACGGTAGCTCGTTGAATCTGCAGTTCCTGCGATAATTTAACCAAATCAAGCCGAGAACCAGTCCGAACCGCAAGAAGTATAATCAAATCGCGCACCTTGTGGCCCTTTCTGTAGTCAGCAAGATTAACGATTTCTTGTTGATAATACGATCCGAAAATATCTTCAAGCCATTGCCGCTTAGCATCTTTGTCGCTTGCAAGCACCACCTCGGGAAACCCGCCCCATTCCACAAATTCCTGATAATACTTATCGTATAATTCATAATCCAACTCCGTTATATTTTTTTTATTTTTTATTTTTTGATACCGTTCTCTATTTTCTTTTTTAAAAATCAAGAACTCCTCAAAATCCAATGGATACATTTCGAAAATAATTTTCCGCCCAGCTAAACTTTCTGGAAATAAATTTTTAAGATAGTAACTCGCGGAACCGGTTAAAACAAACTTTACCCCGTAATGATCTATAAGGTACTTAACAATTTTACTTATTTCCGGATAATTTTGAACCTCATCAATAAAAACATATACTCGTTTTAGCGCGTTAAGATTCCCTTTTTGAATAATATTTTGATAAATATCATTATAGTCAATGTCCTCAAAATATTTAACATCCAATGGATTTTCAAAATCAAACCAAATCTTATTATTGGAAATGGTTTCGTACAATTCTCGCAGAATCGTAGTTTTCCCAACCCTCCGCATGCCAGTTACAATAATCGCTTGCTTGCTATGGAGATTCTTTTTTAATTGCGCTTCTAATTTTCTTGGATAATACATATATTTACATACTAAAGACCTTCTACGAAATAATTTTTTTTATTTTGCAAAAAGTCTTAATTAAATTGTATAGTAGTACTATACAAAATGGTAGCCAAAATGTCCAGTGTAGTTATCCGCACCGGTTTTTATATTGACGCACCACTGACTGAAATTAGTTTACGAACCGCCGATATTGCGGCATTTTCAGGCGCGGCTGGAATCGATAAAATACTAAATAAAATTCGCGAATTCACACATACAAACAACGAAAAAAACTGGCGTTAACGCCAGTTTTTAGCACTTATCAAATTATTATTTATAATGAAAGGAAATATTTTTTATCTGCTTCATCAAATTGAAATCCCGACCTGCGCGCGGTAACATCATACCGCATAAACATACTTTTTTCCCTATCGACGCGATACCACCCACTATCCTTTGCCCTTATAACATACACAGTTTTAAATCCATTGTCTCTCGCCCAATCAACGCAAATTTTCAAAAGCATTTTAGTCCAATGAAAACAATTCAGCTCATTCTGTTTGCCGGATACGCCCTGAATTTGCTTTATAGTGATAAAATCATCGGAATAACAATCAAATCCTATGCACGCCAAAGCCGTTTTTCCTATACATATTTTTTCTTTTAATCCAGATTTTGTCAGAACAAAACCATATTCGGCATCATGATAAACTCCGTTAAAATATCCATATCCATTGCTTATACTATAAACTAAACATATCTTATAATCGCTAACTTTTATTTTCTTGCCAAAGTTTAGAAAATTCCGCAAATAGGACTGTATATTTATATCATATATCTTGTATCTTTTTATACCCTCAAAAGATTTGATACCATAATTTTTCGGTAATTTACATTCATGCTTTCTCAAGATTATCCTCCTTAAAATGCTCATAAAAATATTCACGCCAATCTCCTTTGAAAAATTCCCAAAATTTAATTGTCAAATTACAGATACAATAATTTTTAATTATATATTGTATTAAAGAATTGTCCAGACCATCTTGCCAAAGCGGTTTTTTTGTGTAAACTGAGATGAAATATCGTTTTTTGAAAAATTTATAAAGAAAGGAAATGCCGGATGAAAAAATATGTTATCGCGCTTGGCGGAAACGCCATCACGGGAAATTCTTATCAAAAACAACTTGAAAGCGCCTATGTAACATTGCATAGTTTTATTGAGCTTCTATCTAATACCGAAAATAAAATAGCCATCACTTATGGCAACGGCCCGCAAGTTGGAAATATTTTGATCCAAAATTCCGCGGCCAAACGATTAACGCCGGAACAGCCAATATATGCCTGCGTAGCGCAAAGCCAGGGACTTTTGAGTTGCATAATCCAAACGGCGCTTTATAATTTATTACGAAAAAATGACATCCGACGGGATATTTTAGGAACCATTACCTTTATTGAAGTAAATCCCAATGATCCGGCATTTAACAACCCGACAAAACCGATAGGACCATTTTACAGTAAACTGGAAATTCGTGAACTGTTATGCCAAAATAATAATCATATTTTCAAAAAAATTACGGATAAAACATGGCGCCGCGCAGTTCCTTCGCCCGAACCCCTGAAAATTTTAGACGCCGACGCTGTCAAAAAAATATTTGAATCAGGCAATATCCCGATTACCTGCGGCGGAGGCGGCGTACCAATTATAAACGACGGTGAAAATTTCTTCGGTATAGACGCCGTTATAGATAAAGATAAAGCCAGCGCGCTTCTTGCCGATTTTCTTGATGCCGATGTGCTTATTGTCCTAACAAATGAACCTCAAGTTGCTTTAAATTATAAAAAAAACAATGAAAAACGGCTGGATTATATGAACGCGACTAACGCAAAAAAATATCTTAACGAAGGTCATTTCGCCGAAGGCAGTATGAAACCGAAAATAGAAGCAGCTATATGTTTTGTTGAAAAAAATATAAAACGCAAGGCCCTTATCACAGACTATAATTGCTTGTCCGACGCTCTCCAAAATAAAAACGGCACATGGATTTACAATAAAAACGGAGAAGAAAAATGAAAAATATAATTTCCATTAAAGATTTGTCTATCGCGGAAATTGATGAACTATTGCGCGGCGCTGAATATATGCAAAAAATCATAATCAATCCGTTTTTAATGAAAAAAATGTGGGAAATGACATACCCAAAGAATCCTCTAAAGCCAAAAATTACTTTATTCTTTGCGGAATCATCCACCAGGACCAGGGGATCTTTCAGTGAAGCGGCCAGACGGCTTAATTTTGACTGCTATGAAATTTCCGGCGCCGAAGCGACATCATTAACAAAAAAAGAAAGTTTGGCGGATACGGCGCGGATGTTCGCGTCAAAAAATCAAGGCGCTGATATTTTAGCGATAAGAACAAACATAGAGGGAGCGCCGAGATTCACCGCGGAAATACTGGATAAAATGAATTGCGATACGGCGATAATAAACGCCGGCGACGGAATGAATCAACATCCGACTCAAGCGCTTTTGGATTTATTTACAATTTCCAAACATTTCGAGCGAAAAAATATTCCCGATCTAACGATCGGATTTATGGGCGATCTCGCCTACAGCAGGGTTGCGCATTCCGATCTTCTTCTTTTTCGTCTTTTGGGTGTAAAAAAAATACGGCTGATATCCGTACCTGAGACAAAAATACAAACAAAATACAAAGACGGTTTTACGGAAATTATTGAAAGCGAAGACATTAAAACACTGTCTGATTGCGATATTATTATTGCTTTACGAGTACAAGAAGAACGATACGCCGATCCGGTAAAACGAGAAGCGATAAAAGGAAAATTCCGTATAACTCCGGAAAACATAAATTTATTCAAAAAAGAAGCGATTATTATGCATCCCCTTCCGAATCCCATGAACACCGGAGAAATAGATCCGCATTTATATGATTATAATAAAGGTCCAAGAGTGGTAGTCCATGAACAAGCCGCGAATGGCATTCCCGTAAGAATGCAGCTATTATGGCAAAGTTACCAACAACGCTATTTTAAAAACAACTGCCAAAATCTATCAACCGTAACATTTGAAAAAATCCGCGAAGAATCGGCCAAAGAATGCCTTGAAAAACAAAAAAATAAAAAAATGGAATTTTTTAGGCCCATTGATCCGGAGATCGGAACCGGAATCATTATAGATCATCTGCCGCTTGGGCAAGGAATTATTGTCCAATCCCTGCTTGAAAAAACTCTCGGCGATAATATATTGCCTATTCACACAATCAAAGGAGTGTCATCAAGCAAGTATGGACAAAAGGATGTGGTAATTATGGAAAATAATTGCGTGGCCATAGAAAACAATGACTTACTCGCCGCAATTTCACTAATATATGGAGAAAAAATTACGCTCCATATAATAAAAGATAAAATGTACCGGAAGTTCAAGTTAAATCCGCCAACAATAATACAAAAACTGCTGGCTTGCCCGAATCCAAATTGCGTAACGCGCCATGAACCGGAAGCAATGACATGTTTTTATAATACTTTTCCCGATCTCGGCATTGTGGAATGCGCTTATTGCGAGCGTGAATTCCCGTCCGAGGATCTTAAACCGATTTAAAATAAATAAAAAGGACTGTCGCAAGACAGTCCTTTAATTCTAATTTTTTTTAAAAAAGCTCATAACCGGCAATTAATATTTGCCGATTGATTTCCAAAAACCTTTCCTTTCCTTCTTCTTTTAATTTTTCTTCAAGAGCGGCTATCGCAGAATCTAATCTTACAATTCCACTCTTTTTTAAATACACTCCCAGTAAAATCATATTCAAGGCTTTTACGGTCTTAAATTTTTCTAAAATCGGAACGGTATCTACATTTATAATATGCGCATCTTTTCTTTCGCCGCAATACTTAGCCAAAAAACTATTGATAATCACTAAACCGTCCGACCGAACATTTTTAATAAAATCCAATGATGGTTCGTTCATTACTATCAATGTGTCCGGCGCATTGACAATGGGCGATCCAATTTCTTCATCAGAGATTATCACCGTACAAGTAGATTTTCCGCCTCGCATTTGCGGTCCATAACTTGGAAAAAAAGTCACATTTTTATTTTCAATCAACGCGGCCAAACATAACGCTTCACCCATAAAAAGATTTCCTTGACCGCCGGCTCCGGCTATAATAACACTTTTTAGCATAAAACCTCCCTTCAGCGATCTTTATTGCGGTTCACGAAAAACTTTTAACGGGAAATATTCTGTCATTTTTTTTACATATTCTAATGACTCCAATGGTGTCATTTTCCAATTAGTTGGACAATTGGAAAGAAATTCTATAAAAGAAAATCCCTTATTATTCATTTGCGCGTACAACGCTTTCTCTATCGCCTTACGCGCTCTAATTATTTCTGCCGGCGAAAATAAAGCAACACGATGAATATAAGCCGGGGCAGACAATGTTTCCAACAACTCGCACATTTTTATTGGCGCGCCTTCCGATCCCGACAATGTAGTGCTTGTTTTAGCTCCCGGTAATGTTGTCGGCGCCCTTTGCCCGCCAGTCATCCCGTAAATTCCATTATTAACAAAAAAGGTTGTTATATTCTCGCCTCTATTTGCCGTATGAATGGCTTCGTGCATACCAATTCCCGCCAAATCGCCATCGCCTTGATATGTAAAAATAATTTTATCAGGATGGACCCTCTTTAAACCGGTAGCTACCGCCTGAGCGCGACCATGAGGCGCGTTAATAATATCCACATCCCAAAAACCATACATTGTAGCGCAACAACCAACGCCGATAACAGCGATAATTTTTTCACGCAAATCCAACGATTCAATCGCTTCCGCGATAAGTTTATTTATTGTGCCGTGATGACATCCGGCACAAAAACTAAATTTTCCCGTTAAAATCTCCGGTCTTGAGAGTATCTTTTCTTCTTTTAACATAATACCCTCCTTTCAATTTCTTCTAAAATTTCTTCAGGAGTAGGCACGACTCCGCCCATTTTTCCATAAAAAGAAATCTTCTTATCGTCGCCAACGGCCAAACGCACATCTTCAATCATTTGACCGGCGCTCATTTCCACAACTAAAAATTTCTTATTTGGAAAATTACACGCCCAATATCTTATTTCGTCGCAAGGAAACGGCCATAATGTAATCGGTCTTATTAAACCTATATGCAATCCATTTTCGGCAGCCATTTTTATAACGGACTTAGCGATACGACCGCAAGTTCCATATGCGACTATAATAAGTTCCGTTTCAAAATTAATATTAACTTCTTCAAAACAAACTTCACTTTTTTCAATGGCGCGATATTTTTCTTGCAAAGCCAAATTCATCTTTTCCAACTCAAGGGGTTCAAGATTAAAAGGCACGATCCTATTCGATTTCCGTCCTTTAGCGCCGCTTAATGCCCATGGCTTTTCAATTAAAACCGACGACTTTTCTCGAAGTTCAATACCTTCCTTAACTTGACCAAGCGCGCCATCTCCGAGAATTACTACCGGAATCCTCCAACGATCCGCCAATGAGTATGATTCAAAGGTTAAATCATACGCCTCTTGCACCGTGCTTGGCGCAAACACAATCAACCTATAATCTCCATGACCGCCGCCTTTTACTATTTGAAAATAATCAGATTGCGCCGGCTGAATATCGCCCAGTCCCGGTCCGCCACGCATAATATCCACTATCACGCATGGTAATTCCGCCAGCGCGATATATGAAATACACTCCATTTTCAAACTCATTCCCGGGCTAGAAGAAGAAGTCATTGCCCGCGCTCCTCCGGCCGCCGCTCCATAAACCATATTAATAGCCTCTATTTCCGAAGCGGCCTGGATAAAAACTCCGCCTTTTGCCGGAAGATGAACGGCAAAATATTCCAAAATTTCCGTTGCCGGAGTGATTGGATAACCGGCATAAAAATTCAATCCGGCGCGAATTGCCGCCTCGGCAATCGCCTCATTACCCTTCATAAATTTTTTCTCACTCATCATCGCCTCCTTTCCCGCACTTGCAATCATCGCCACAATTACCATCGCAATCATCACTAATTATTTTAAAAATTTCAATCGCCGATTCCGGGCAAACAATACCGCAGAGCTTGCAAGCGTTACATACACCGCTCGGATCGCAATATTCGGCGGGAAAAAATCCGCCTTGATTTTGTCCATCGCCTTTTTTAATTAACTTCATTGGACATTGAACTATGCAATATTCACACATCTTGCACAATTCAAAATTTATTTCAATTTTTCCTTTTTTCATATAAACATTCTCCTTTATATTTCAGTATATCCTTATTATCAAAAAACAATTTTTAATTTCATAACAGTATACCACAAAAAAATAATTTTTTCAAGTAAAAAAGCCCGCTTATAATAAACGGACTTTTTTCAATAAAATAATTATAATTTATGATTCATAATTTATAATTATTTTTTAAGTTCTTCTATTTTATTCTTCAGTGCCTCGTTGTCCGGATTTAACTTCAGCACTATTTCCAATTGCTGTATCGCCTCATCTATCTTGTTCTGTTTTTCCAAAATTAAAGCTAAAGAATAACGCGCGTTGGCATGAAACGGCGACAAATTCAGCGCTTGAACAAAATTAATAACCGCTTTATCTAAATTATCCTGATTATAATAAAACCTTCCGAGTTGAAAAAAGAATTCAGCTAATTCCGACTGGTTTTGCCAGACACCGCGCCCCAATGCGAGAAAATCCCGAAAATAATCTTCCAATGATGCGATAGCTTCTTCCGTTTTCCCCTGATTTTCCAATGCCAGCGCTTCATTAAGATAAACGCCTAAATATTCCTCTTTCAACGATCGCGCTTTTTTTAAATTCACGAATGCCTCATCCATCTTTTCATCATTGATCTTATCGCCGGCTGACGCCAAAATCATTTGAATGCGTCCCAAGTTAACATAAAGAAAAGGATTAACCGGCTCTAATAAAATAGCTTTCTTAAAATAATCTTCCGCCCAAACATAAGCATCTCCCGTTATGCTTCCCAAATCGCGATAAATTAAACCGATATTTTCCCATACTATCACGGAAGCCGGATTAATTTCAGTTGCTCGCTTAGCCGCATTAACCGCCAGCGCCACATCATTTTGCAATTTTTGTCCGCCATCGGCGCTTTTACTATTATTCGCTTCTTCCATCACTCGACTTAAATATAAACGACTTAAACCCATAAAATAAATATCATAAAAACCAAATTTTTTCACGGCCTTAGTCAAATAATCAATGCGGGCTTCCATTGTAATACTATCATTCAAAGCCTTATTGTAATATATCTCTGCGATATAAATTTTAGACGACTGCCACCAAAAAGCCAAAATCACCAAAATCAATACTATAAAGACGCTTAAAAAGACAACTGAAAATTCTCGAAATTTTTTAAAATCAAATCTGTAAATTTTTATAATACCAGGCTTGACTTGCCCCCATTCAATAACAACCAAAGCCATAAAAAGCCATAAATAAAAATTCAATGTAATGGAATCTTCATATAAAATTCTCGCTAAAAACCAAACACTCGCTCCTATAAAAAATAATAAAAAATAATGATTATAACGCGCTCCAGAAACAACACTGGTGGAAACATTTGGCAATAAGTCGGAACGCTGTTTCTTTAAAAGATAATAAGAAACCAAAAAAAACACTCCGAAAAACGCCACCATTGCCAAAAATCCCAAAACGCCAAGCGAAGAAATATTTTCCAAAAATGCGGAATGTGATTTCACGAAACGAAGATTCCAAAACGAAGACGCTAAAAACTCTTCACCTTTATAGGAACTGAAATCATACCAAAAACTTCCCGGACCGGAACCAAAAATAGGATTGGCAAAAAAAGCGCTTACGATCGTTTTCAACGATGTTGGAAATGCCAACAACACCTCTTGGGAAATACGAATAGATAAAAACTTATGAATATCCAACCCCAAAAAAGCCAAAGATAAAAATACTATAAGCAAAGGCAATGTAAGCCAATTGCCCCGTTCGCGAAAAAATCTTTCAACAATAACAAAACCCAAAAAAATTCCTGTTCCGATAATGACGATAACCCAAGCCGCCCAAAAATCAATCAAAACCAAATATGCAAAATTGACAAAAAGCAAAAACCAGCAAAATACCACCCAACCCTTTTTCGTAAAAAGATTATCGGACGAAACTTTTGACAACAAAATAACGCTTATTAAAAATACCAACATTCCGGCTGAATATATCGCCATCCCCTGCAAAGCAAATCCCGCGGGAGACACAAATAAAGACTGAAAAAACTTTACAACGGCGTTGGACGGAAAAAAACTTCCCAAATTAAATAATGCGAAAACCGAAAACAACGCCAAAAATAAATTGGATATTAAAACTAATGGAATGACTAATGCGGTGATTTTTATTTTTGTTTCCCGCGCGTCGCTAAAATTCTGCACAACGAGCCACCAAAACAGCGCAAGTAAAAATATTTCCGCAAAACTTCCCGAAAATCTGCCGTAAAATCCCAAAAACGCGGATAACCGAGCCGGCGCCAAAAACGAACTGATAAACGAAAATACTACAAAAGCAAGTAAAAACCAATCAACCGGCGTACGCGCGATGCGCAACTCGTCGTCTCTGATAAACTTTCCAAGAGTCAAAACAAAAAGCAAACTAACGACGAAAAAACATAAAATTCAAACGAAAATGGCAGAAAAAAAATCGGCAAAGCAAAAATCAGAGCATAAATTAAAAAATTTATTATTTTATTCATAAATTTATGGTAGTTAATTTAATAATATATTTATTATAATACAATTCATTAAATTAGACAAAGTTTTAATTTCAATCTAAGCTGTTGATAATTAAACTAAACTTTTATGTGGAACACTTTTCTCAAAATCATATATCCGTATTTTTGCCTCTTGTGCAAAAAAGAATTAAACGATTCATATCTTTGTCGCGAATGTTTCAGCACGATTCCTTTGCTCAAAGAACAGCTTTGTCCCTTATGCGAGAAACCTTCGCTTTTTGGCAAAACCCATGAAAATTGCCGGAAAAAAACCCCGCTTTCCGGAGCCTTTGTGGCGATGGACTATAAAGAAAAAATTGTCCAACAATTAATCCATCAGTATAAATATAAGTTTGTTAAAGATTTGGCTGAACCGCTATCCGATATTCTGATTAAATCGCTCGCGGAACAAAATAAAGAATTGTTTTTTAATATTGATACTATCATTACCGCGGTTCCATTGCACCCCATCCGCTTGCGTTGGCGCGGATTTAACCAAGCGCAAATTATTGCTCAAAAATTAGCATCTCATTTTAATCTTCCGTATGAAAATTTGCTTATCCGTTCAAAAAATAACCTTGCGCAAAAAGATATGCCTCAAACATCGCTTAGGCAAAAAAATATTCAAGGTGTTTTTCGCTTAAATACTATATCGGATACCAAATATCGGATAGAAAAACGCGCTGAAATAAAGCCAAATTTCCAAAAATCAAGCATTATTATCGTTGACGACATAACAACCACCCTTTCCACTCTAAACGAATGCGCTACGACTCTTCTGCCGTTAAAACCAAAAAATATTTACGCCATTGTTCTTGCCCGTGGACTGTAAAAAATACCGCTAGTTTTAACTAGCGGTATCGCCTTAATCTTCCAAAACCTTTTGGAATTTTTGCACAAAAAAATCAATATGCCCTTTCTCAATCACCAACGGAGGCGAAAGGCGCAAAACATGCTCGTGGGCCTCTTTGCAAATAATGCCCATGTCAATTTCCGCTTCATTGAGCAGTTTCTCGCAATATTTTCTCGCACCGCCGGCTTTAGGATAAAATTCAATCCCAAGAAACAAACCGAGACCGCGAACATCCTTAATTAATGGATGTTTTATTTTTTTAAGTTCCACTAAAAAATATTTTCCCAATTCCGCAGATCTTTCGCAAAGATTTTCGTCAATAATAATATCCAACGCTTCCAACGCAACGGAACAAGCTATGGAATTACCGGCAAAAGTGCTGCCATCATGACCGGGCTTCCAAAGTTCCATCAAATCGCGCCTGGCAATTTCCGCGGAAATCGGATAAACTCCCCCGCTTAACGCCTTACCGATTAAAATTATATCGGGTTTTATTTTACTGTAATCATGGCAAAACATTTTTCCCGTTCTGCCCAATCCCGTCTGTATCTCATCCAAAATCATTAGAATGTTGTTTTGGTCGCAAATATCTCTAACCTTATTTAAATATCCATCTTCAGCTGGAAATATGATACCGCCTTCACCCTGTACGGGTTCCAATAAAACGGCTGCCGTATTTTCGTTGATTACTTCTCCAATCTTTTTAGAATTCCCATAATCAACGATTTTAAATCCCGGAGTATGCGGTCCGAAATCATCGCGATATAACGGTTCGCTTGAAAAACTAATAACCGTAATCGTCCGCCCATGAAAATTTTGAGCGGCTACGATTATTTCCGCAGATCCTCTTTTGAGGCCTTTTATTTGATACGCCCAAAGTCGCGCGTGTTTTATCGCCGTTTCAACGGCTTCAACGCCGGAATTTTTCGGAATTATCATAGCGTCAAATCCCGCCAA
>JBBTRL010000035.1:0-1265 GCA_038065195.1 Patescibacteria group bacterium | reverse complement strand
CCCCCTTTCGTCATAACCATAAAAATATTTCAAAAAACTATTTTATTGATTTTACATCTTACTACTCCAATAATAATCAGTCAACCGCGCGACGCGCAAAAAACATTGCTGCAATTATCCCAACACTGTCAATACCCACATCTTTTATACTGCCGAATCTGCCATCAATAAATGTCTAGTGGTATTCATCGGAAAAAGCATACGCCAAAGCGATAATCGTTGACAACAATAACGCCTTTTTTAAACTAACAACAAAACGATATCGCTCCGTTATTATTTTAGTTCTTTTAAAAATTCCTTTATCGGCAAGGTATTAATGATATCCGATTTTTTTGCCCAGCCGCGGCGAGCTTGGGCGATGCCTAAATCCAAATAACGCAAATGACTGATATGATGCGCGTCCGAATCAATCGCCATTTTCACGCCCGCTTCCACGCATTTGCGTATATAATAATCGTTGAAATCCAAACGGGTCGGAAAGGCGTCAATTTCTAAAATCGTTCCGGTTTCCAGCGCCGCCTTAATTATCGCTTCAATATCAATTTCGTAGCCTGGTCTCTTGTTAATTATACGACCGGTGGGATGAAAAATAATATCAACATTAGGATTGCGCATCGCGCGAATTATCCTTTCAGTCATCACTTTTTTCGGCATATTGAAATTGGAATGAACCGCCGCGCCGACAACATCAAGTTTTGCCAAAACATTATCGTTTATATCCAAGCTCCCATCTTTCATAATATTAACTTCCGCGCCCCTCAAAACTCTAAACCTCAAATTCTGCATTATAAATTCTGAATTTATTTTATCTATTACACGCATTTGCTTTAAAAGTTTTTTTTCATCGGAACCGCCTGTCATCGCCAAACTTTTCGTATGATCGGTAATAACAATATATTCCAGTCCAAATTTCATCGCCTCTTTTGCCATTTCTTCAATTGAATTGGCGCCGTCGCTCCAATCGGTCTGAATCTGCAAGTCGCCTTTTAAGTCGCCATAATCAATGAGTTTTGGTAAAGAATTATTTTGTGATTCTTCTATTTCGTCCGTATTTTCTCGTAATTCCGGTTCAATGTAATTTAAGCCCAGTTTTTCATAAATTTCTTGTTCTGTTTTTCCAGCAATAATTTTGCGATTTTTAAATAATCCGTATTCGTTTAATTTAAGCCCTTTTTCTTTGACGATTTGGCGTAAAATAACATTATGTTCCTTACTTCCGGTAAAATAATTCAATGCCGCGCCGAAACTTTTTTCTTCCACAATGC
>JBBTRL010000034.1:0-15477 GCA_038065195.1 Patescibacteria group bacterium | reverse complement strand
CTGCCGGAGATGTTATATTTTCCGTGTCAAACCAAAAAAGTTGGTCAGTATAAGCTCTATTGTTGTAACTCATATCAAGGGCTCTGCCAAAATACATAGCATCATGTATTCTGCAAGAACCATCAAGCATCATTGGCGCTTCGGACGCAGATTCGCGATAATACCTATTACATGTCCCTTCATTAACATCGGTAAACGAAATTAAATATTTTTCCGGTCTAATCCCTTGTCCTGCCGTATATTGCGCTTGCCTTAGTGTTTGATATTGGTCAATTATTCCTTGAATTTGCTGTTTTAACATTTTTTTCAAAGATATGGCGTCATTATTCGGGTTGCCAATAGTTTCTTGATATTCTTGCAAAGTGGCATTTTTAGAAGATGCTATGTTTATCGCTAAACTGGAATGAGTATCTTGAATGCCTTGCTTGTCGGAATTGGATAAATCTTTACTGTTAGCTTCGTAAATATCGCACGATTGCGATATGAAGTCTTTGTTGTCGCACTTAAAACAAGTTTTTTTGTCTATACAGCTTAAATTATTCGTAATTCGTTCACAAATACTCGGCGTATACCAGGATTCCGGCGGCGCTTTTGCCCAACTCGTTTCTTTTCTTACTAGTTCGGACAATAATTGTTGTTTGATTTGATCGCGAGTAGTATCGCTCGGGCATTGGGCAACACCATTTGGTTGGTCAAGCGGCATAAACTGACATACATTTTCAGTATTGCCTGGCAAAGGATTTCCATCATTTCCTTTGCGCCAGCCGTCATTTCCCAATCCTAAAGCATCATAATATTGACTATCGTTGGGATTAAGTGAAAAATGTTTCCATGGCGCGAGATAGCAATAAGTAAAATCTCGCGCTTTTTGGATTGGTTCTTCAAATAAAAATTCATCAGGATTTGTGATCATCCGTCCTTCTTTTTTGATTGTGTATTTTTGATTGGTGACAATATCAAATGCTTCAATAATTACGCCTTGACCGGTAAGCTCTTTTTGAACTTCAAAATTAAGTTTATTGACATCTTCGCGGGCTTTTTCTATTTTTGCCAATTCAAAAGTTTTTGTGAATTCCTCTTGCCGCGCGGAGAAAGCATTAAATAGGTTTATCATAAATCCTTCTAAGCTTAATTCCAATTGCGTGTTTTCGTGGATTTCCCAAACTGCTTCAACATTTTTGACGGTGTTTAAATAATCGCCAAAAACAATAACCGGCACAGCGGCATTAACAGCCATTGGCAGGAAGAGCGTTATGAGAAGCGTCGGGATGATAATTTTAAATTTTAAAAACATATTAAAATTTATATATTTAAGCCGTAATTTTCAATTAAAGATTTTAAGTCCGCTACGGTTTGATTTGTCAGATTTTGAATTTCTTGCATTTCCGGATTATTCAGTATTTTTAAAATTTCTTCTTTATTTTCGGTTTTTAGCGTTTTTTCCAGAGTTTCAATGAATTTAGCGCTTATCCATAAGCTGTCGTTGTGTATGGTTTCGGCTTCTGAAGGCGGAATTATTGCGTAAAGTTCCTTATTTTTTTCTTTCAAAATATCAATTAAGAGTTTTAGGGCTTCGCTTCCTCCTCGTTTGTGCAATATTATGGCATCGGAAATCAGTTGCGGTTCCGGAAATTTTATTTGAGACGAGGCAACAAGGTAGTTTTCCAAAGAGGTTTTAACCGTGTCTATTTTTTCAATTTCAACCGGTATGGTAACGGATTTTATAAATGGCTTTTTAAGCGCATCGCTTATGTTTCGCAGGATTCCGGCTTGTGTTTTCTGTCCAATCGCCGGTTGTTTGTCGTTATTTTTTATCTGCTCCGTATTTTCGTCGGTTTTTATGGTTAATTGATTATTGGCGGTTTCGGAGGAGAAAAAATTTACAACGCCGTTATAAAATAGCGCGCTTGTTGCGAGTATAGCCGTGATTATAAGTATTTTTTTTATCAGTTTTTTATATTTCATATTTTATTTTTTATGCTCCGCATCCGCATATTCCCGTAATTGAATCCCAAAGATAACCGATTGACGAACCGCATGCTCCGCATAGTTTTCTGCAGGATTTGGATTTTTTATTGCAAGAATTGCAGGATGAAGCATAGAAACTATGTCCGGGAGGATAATCTGATACCTCGGTTCCGCCTCCGCAATCAATGCCTTGAGGGGGGAGTTCTTCGTAACTAGATGTATGGCTTTCAAGGGTGGATCCTATCGGGGCAAAAAAACTATTATTTAAAATGGTGTAGAAAAAAGAATAATATGTATTTTCAGTATCGGTTTGCGCTGAATTTGCGATTTCTATTTCTTTTTTCAGCGGAATGATATAGAAACTTTCAATGAATTTTTTTAAAAGCAACGGACTGTTTTCTTCAAGATTATTTTTATAAGTTATTTCCAAAAGATCCCCTAAAAGAATATTGTCATCAATTATTAGCGCGTTATTTTGTTTAAGTTGATTTTTAACATCTTCAATGTATTGGATAAGGTCTTCCGTGTCTTTTTTATTTTTAATTTCTTGCAAGGTAAAAAATTCCAGTCGTATCTTTTTAAGACTTTCCATATCTTGAGCGCTATTGAAATTAAATCCTTGTTCTTCAATTGCTTCTCGCCAGTTTTGAAAATTTTTCCCCACTTCCACTTTTTCTATTTCTTCATTTTTTTGCGTTTGGTTTAAATAAATATTGAAAGATATTGGTTTGTTTATTGCGGCGGAAGGAGGCGTTAATGGATGTGGTTGAAGGTTTTTCGTTTTCTCCGTTTCGTTATTGTTTATGATGTTTTGGGCAGTTTCTTCGGATTTCTCGCCGTTAATTTCCCCGTTTTGATTATATTCAATATTGTTATTTGATGGCAATCTTAAAAAAGTAAATGTGCGACGCGTTGATTGCGTTAGGTTGTCATTCGCGGGATCGTTTTTTGATAAATATATTAGCGCGCCTGTTATTAATATTAAAATTATCAGAAGAAAAATATTTTTCATTTTTTATTGTTTCAAAATATTTATTTTTTCTTCTTCCAAATCAGCGGCGATTATCGCCAGTTCCTGTCCTTTTTTAATGTTGTATTGTATAAGTACCGGATCTTTTCTGGCATTTTTCAGATCGGTAAAGATGATTTTTAAAGTTTCCACGATGCCAATGTATTTTTTATGAATTTCCAGCGCTTTTTTTGGTACGGTTAGTTTATAAAGTTTGTCGGCGCTTGCATTCAGTTCGTTCAAAATACTGTCAATATCCACCAATTGACCGTTAAGTATTTTTTCATAAAGTTCTTGGTGATCAAGGAGTCCTTGTGGCAGTTCAATGTTGTTTAGGGATTCAATATAGTTAATTAGATCTTGATTGTCGGCATCGTTATTTATGGTTAATTTATTTTCGGCAATATCGGGTAAAATGGAAATTATCGGATAATAAATATTCAAGTATTCTTTTATTGAAGAATCTCGAAGAATCGGGTCGTTGATATTGTATTTTTCTTTGACCCAACTAAAATATTGTATTGTTAAATTTTGCGTTGTTCTGTCCGTAAGTCGTCCTGAACCGGCTACTACGGGGTCATAACCGTTTTTTACTTCATCGCCGTCCGGATAGGAATCTTTATCCGTGTCCGGATCATTAGAATCGCTGCCGTAAATAATTTCTTTAGCGTTGGAAAGACCGTCATTATCGTCATCATCAACGAAAGAGTATGATAAATTTGAATTATTTTTTTCGTTTTGAGGAGTAATTGTTGAATCGGATTTTACATTAAACTTTGAAGAGATGTTTATTGCGCCATAAACTGCAAAAAACCCTATGATTATAAGGATAAAAATGACCAGGATTTTTTTAAATTTATCCATACGGAAAACAATGTAAAACTTTCATTTATATTATATCATATTTTCAGTCGTATGGCTAAAAATGGCTATTGATAATTCTTGCCATTTTTTAATCGTTAGGTTTTCCGCTCTAATAGCGGGATCTATGCCGATATTTCGGTAAATTTTTAAGATTGTTTCACGGGGAATTTCAAGTTTTTTATTAATGTTTCCAATGAGCATTTTTCGTGGTGAAGAAAATCCGGCGCGTACCGTTTTGAAAAAATTTACTCTCTCAACTTTTTGTAAAATATCCCCATTTTTTACAAGCGGATTATTTAAAAAGTTGGGAGGGTGAATTTGCGAGATTTTTAAAATTGCCGAATCCACTTTTGGTTGCGGCCAGAAATTATTTTTGGAAACATAGCTTATTATTTCCGGTTGGGCGTAAAATTGGACGGAAACCGCCAATAAATTCATTTTGGGGGCAATGGCGCATATTCTTTGCGCCACTTCTTTTTGCACAAGCAATGTTATACTTTCGGGCGGTTTCGCGAATTCCAAAAATAGCCGGATTATCGGCTGGGTAATGTAGTATGGTATATTGGCTACTACTTTATATTTTTGTTCCCCTGCCTGCCGGCAGGCGGGGTCTGTGAGGGATTTTTCAAAGGGAGAAAACCTTAAGATGTCTTGATTGACAATGCTTACATTATCAATTTTATTTTTTATTAGAATGTTTTGTAAAATTTCACATATTTTCGCATCTTTTTCTATTGCGATGACTTTTTTCGTTTTTTTCGCCAATTCAATTGTAAGCGCGCCAAGACCAGGTCCAATTTCTATTATCGTATCATTGGCGTTTAAATCCGCCGTTTTAACGATATTGTCTATGACGGATTTATTTATAACAAAATTTTGACCTAAATATTTTTTCGGTTTAATACCATACTCTTTAAATATTGATTTGATTGTAATTGGCGAGTAGTGGTTCACCCCATTAGAAGTCCGTCTTTACCCTGATAGAAACATTGTTTCTATCAGGGTTTATATAACCAAATGGTCAATTTTAGACAAACTAATGTTAAAAAGTTTAATCCTCGTTAATTCCATGTGGAAAAATTTCATCAAAATTTTTCCGCCAAGGACTTCTAATGGGGTTCATAGATTGATAATTTCATCGTTATCATTTTCGTTATCGGCGTTATTTCCCAAAATTTGCGATTGAAAATTAATGAGGTGTTTAGGTATGTCGGCAATAAAGCGTGAAGGAGCGTTGTTTCCCGACCGTCCATATAAGTTGCGTTGGGCGGCAAATGTCATATAGGCTATTTTTTTGGCGCGGGTAAGACCGACATAGCAAAGTCGTCTTTCTTCTTCCATTTGCGCCGGATCTGTCCAGCTTCGCGAATGGGGCAGAAGACCTTCTTCGCAACCGGTAATAAATACAACGGGGAATTCCAGTCCTTTTACGGAGTGGAGCGTCATTAAGTTCACCATATTTTTTTCCGAATCAATCTCGTCGGATTCGCTTATAAGAGTTATATCTTCCAGTAGTTGTTTTAGCGCGATTTCGCAATTCAGGCTATTGTATTTTTTAGCTACAGTGATAAGTTCCTGAACATTTTCCCAGCGCGATTCTCCTTCATCGGTTCCATCTTTAACGAAATTTTCATAGCCAATGCGCGATAATACCGTATTAATGAGCTTGGTTAAGTTTAGGGTGTCAAGACGATCGCGCGTATAGGAAATTATTCCAGAAAGGTCTATGAGCGATTTGTGCGCTTTAAGTGGCAGAATAAGTTTGTTTTTAAGAAAATGTTCGTCGGTAATATCTATAGTTTCCGTGACGATTTTTTCCACGGATGCTTTTCCTATGCCTCGTGGTGGCACATTGATTATTCTTTGCAAACTTATTGTATCGGCGGGATTGATAAGTAATCTTAAATATGCCAAAACATCTTTAACTTCGCGACGGGCATAAAATCTTACAGTTCCTATTATTTTATAGGGAAAATTGGCTTGCAAAAAAGATTCTTCAATAGCTCTGGATTGGGCGTTGGTTCGGTAAAGTACGACGAAATCTTTAGGAGAATATTTTTGTTCTGATATTAATTTATTAATTTCTTTAAGTATGAATTGACCTTCCGCGTTTTCGTCCCAAACTTCGTTTACGGCGATTAAGGCGCCTTTTTCCGCCTCTGTCCATAATTTTTTATCGGTGCGGTATATGTTTTTACTTATTATGCCGTGCGAGGCATTAAGAATATTTTGCGTTGAGCGATAGTTTTCTTCAAGCATAATAATTTTAGCGTTTGGCCAATCCTTCTCAAATTTTAAAATATTGCGGAAATCCGCTTTGCGCCACGAATAAATACATTGCCAATCATCTCCGACAACGCAAATGTTATTATTTTTTTGGGCCAATAATTTTGTCAGAATATATTGCGCTTGATTAGTGTCTTGGTATTCGTCAATAAGGATGTATTTATATTGATTTTGGTATTTTTTCAGAATTTGTGGATATTTTTGGAAAATTTGCACAGTGAGCATTATTAAATCGTCAAAGTCTACCGCGTTGTTTTTTTTAAGCTCTCTTTGGTATTCATTATAAAATTTTACCATAGTTTCTTCGAAAAATCCTTCATTGTTTTTTTCATAAGTTTCGTGATCTATAAGTTCATTTTTAGCGTCAGAGATCGCGTTAAGCATTGTTTTCGGTTTAAATTTATCTGAATTAACATTTAAATTTTTTATTATTTTTTTCATAAGAGAAAGTTGATCATTGGAATCAAAAATAATAAAATTGTTAGTATATCCCAAGAGATGAATTTCATGGCGCAATATTTTAGCGCAAAATGAGTGAAATGTGCTGATCGTCGGAAATACGCTTAAACCAGTTTCCTTAAGTATATTTTTAACCCGTTCTTTCATTTCGCTTGCCGCTTTATTGGTGAAAGTTACGGCTAAAATATTAGTTGGTTCAATGTTTTGGTTTATCAAATAAGCAATCCGATGAGTAAGGGCTTTTGTTTTGCCTGATCCCGCGCCGGCGATTATCAAGATGGGACCGTCAATAGTGGTTATTGCTTCTTTTTGACGGTCATTAAGGCCATCCAGTATATTTGATTGTTTATTATTTTCGTGTAGCATTTAAAAAGTATAGCACAACTATTTTTATAAATAAAATTCCCCGTTTAGTGAAATAGTAAATGGGGAATTTTAAAGATATTATATTATTTTTTAAAATTATTCGCTATCCAATATATTATTAATTGTATTATATGTTGAATTTTTTGAAGTTGTGATTATCAGAAAATTTTGCGGTTTTAAAAACATATAATCAATGGAACGGTTAGATCCCTTAAAATTTATATACCGTATATCAATGTTTTTATATTGATTGGAATTAAAAGATGCGGTGTCCGGAGGTATGGCGCTTATGTTTTCCGGAGTTAAAAATACAAGTGAAGCTAAGTCGTTAATCATTGAATCCTCCTCCCATAATTTTAGCACATTCGCGGTATTGTTTGGTATCGCGCTATCGTTCATTTCAATAATAATGCCAAGTTTATTATTATTGTCATCGGTGTTTATGAAGAAAGTGAAATTATTTGTGGCATTGATTATATAGTCGGGAAAATAAATACCCAGATTGTTTTTAACAAATTCGGAAAAATTTCCATAAGCAATTGCAGTTGTATCTGATTCCGCGTTAATCCTTGATGTTTTAATTAAAATTCTTGTAAAACCATCGGGATATTGTCGTTCCAGTAAACCGGATATGATCTGCCAAACAGTTTGAAAAGTTGCATTTTTTTCAATATTTATTACTTCATCACTATGTACAGAAATTAAACTTGCCGGTTTTTCTTTTTCAACAATGCTTGGTGTTGACAGTAAATTCATTGACCAGTAGTATCCGCCTGCGCCAAAAATAACGATTATCGCAGTTATTACGGCAATCAATATTTTTTTACGGTTGGATTTCGCGATGCCCGGTTCAATTGGAGTATCGTTCGGGATATCAGTATAAATTTTTTGTTTTGGCGTTTCCGGTTTTAGAATATTTATGG
Organism: Patescibacteria group bacterium; assembly: GCA_038065195.1. Taxonomy (GTDB): domain Bacteria; phylum Patescibacteriota; class Minisyncoccia; order GWA2-38-13b; family GWA2-38-13b; genus GWA2-38-13b. The sequence continues at coordinate 7,602 of JBBTRL010000034.1, read as the reverse complement.
GCGGATTTTGAGCGATAATCGGTTTTTCTTTTGGTTGGATTAAGGTATTCGGTTTTATAAGCGGTTTTGGCGGCATTTGCCACAATGGAACTGTTTGTTTCGGTTGCGATGGAGTAATTGGATCAATTGGTTTTAGCGTTATCGGACGGGGTGGAATAATAGGTTTTGGTTGAGATGGAATAATCGGTTTGGGTGGCATTGGTCGTGGCGCAATGGCGAATTTTGGCGGTATGGGGAACAATGGAATGACTGGTTTTTTAGTTGGCGCGACATTAACGATTGTTTTGGGAGGAATTTCAGGAGTGTTTGCCGAATCGTTTTTAAAGTTATTGTTCGTTGATTTTATCGGCGCGGTCGGAGGCGCTTGTCCCGTAGGGAACTGAAAGTTATCCTTCGGGGCTTGTTTTTGAAGCGAATCCGTTTGTTTTAAATCATCCGCCATTGTTGTAATAAATGGTTTATTGGATGAGTTTTGTGTCATATATTGCCCTCCTTGCCCTCCTAACACCAGTATTGTTTATGATATTGAGCAAATTGCGCAATATCAGCATTAGTCGGGTAATATATTATTTACCTTAAATTATGAAATAGCGTTTTTCTTGTCATTCCCAGCTTGACTGGGAATGACAAGTGTATATTTCGTAATTCAAGGTTATTTATTATTTTGTGTTGCTTTTAGCGAAAGATTAATTCGGCCTTGGCGATCAATTTCTTTTACCTTTACGGATACCATATCTCCTATTTTTACAACATCTTCCACTTTATTAACCCTGGAAGACGAAAGTTCGGAAATATGTATCAATCCTTCTTGTCCCGGGAGAATTTCCACCATTGCTCCGAACGGGAAAATTCTAGTCACCTTGCCGTTAAAAATTTCTCCCGCTTTTGCTTCTCTGACTATATTTCTTATCCATTCAGCGGCTTTTTCTCCTGATTTTTGATCAACGGAAGTCACATATACAAGTCCGCTGTCCTCTACATTGATGTCGGCGCCAGTTTCTTTAATAATGGCATTGATTACTTTTCCTCCCGGCCCAATGACTTCCCTTATTTTATCGGGGTTAATTTGAATTGTAATTATTCTTGGAGCGTACGGAGATAAATTTTCCCGCGGCGCGCTTATAACTTTATCCATTGTTTCCAATATTTGCATTCTCGCTTTTTTTGCTTGCTCAAAAGCTTCTTTTAGTATTTCCGCCGTTATGCCCTCTATTTTAACATCCATTTGGATTGCCGTTATTCCTTTTTGGGTTCCGGCAACTTTTAAATCCATATCTCCATAATGGTCTTCCGGTCCCTGTATGTCCGTAAGAATTTTATATTTTTTTTCATTTTCCATAACCAACCCCATAGCAATGCCTGCCGCCGCTCTTTTTATAGGAACGCCGCCATCCATTAGCGCCAGTGAAGTTCCTGAAACCGAAGCCATTGAAGATGATCCGTTTGATGAAAGAATTTCCGATACCACCCTGATTGCGTAGGGAAATGTTTCTTGTTGCGGTAGTAGAGGAAAAATAGCTTTTTCCGCCAAAGCGCCGTGTCCGATGTCTCGTCTTCCCGGTCCTCGCATCGGTTTAACTTCGCCAACAGAGAAGGGCGGAAAGTTGTAATGGTGCATAAATCGTCTTTTTTCGTCAAATTCCATTGTTTCTATTATTATTTCATCGTCCGGCGCGCCGAGCGTTAAAACCGATAGCGCTTGGGTGTCGCCTCTTTGGAAAAGTCCCGATCCATGAACGCAAGGCAGAACCGCCGTTTCACAATTTAGCGATCTGATTTCATTAAGTTTTCTGCCATCGGGACGCATTTCTTTTTCTAAAATATTTTTATGCACAAGTCTGTCCGTTTCTTCTTCAAGCATTATATAGGCATAGCTTATTTTTGATTTATCGTTTGGATATGATTTTTCCACATATTCAATAAATTTCTTTTTCAAGCCGTCTAAATTTTTACCCCTTTTCTGTTTATCATTTTCGTAAATACAGCATTCCAAGTCTTTGTTTAAGAAATTCAAAGCGTCTTTATGAAATTTTTCATCAGGTTCGTTGATTTCAATTTTTCTTTTAGGTTTTCCAATTTCCTTGGCGATTTTTTCTTGAAGTTCAATGATATTTTTTATGTATTTATGTCCAAAGTCAATTGCGGACAGCATTATTTCTTCCGGCATTTCATCGGCTCCCGCTTCCAGCATATTTATTTTATCTTTTGTTCCGGCAACAACAATGTCAAATTGGCTTTTCTTCCTATTTTCATAAGAAGGGTTGAGCAACCATTGTCCGTCTATCATTCCGACACGCGTTCCGGCTATTGGTCCGTTCCATGGTATATCGGAAACAAGCAATGCTAAAGATGCGCCGAAAAGAGCCAAAATATCCGGATCGTTTTCTTTATCAAAAGAAAGCACAGTGGCTATTATCTGCACTTCGTTTCTTATTTTTTGATTAAATCGTGGACGAATTGCGCGGTCAATAAGTCGTCCAGAAAGTACGGCGTCGTCCGGCGCTTTTCCCTCCCGTTTCATAAATCGGCTTCCTTTTATTTTTCCAGCGGCGTAAAATTTTTCTTCATAGTCTACCATTAGCGGCATATAATCCATTTCTCCATGAGTTTCTTTGGACATTACGGCAGTAACCAAAACAACAGTTCCGCCATAGCGAACCGTTACCGCGCCATCAGCTTGATTGGCGAGTTTGCCAATTTCAACGATTAAATCCCGTCCGCCGAGATCCATTTTAAATTGATGCATATATAGAAAAATAGATACGGTAAGCCATAAAGAATATGAGGGGCGCGCAACAAAGAGAATATCGTGCAATTTCTAATTGCTAATATCTGGTTTCTAAAATAAAAAAGTTGTTAGAAATCAGAAATTAGGAATTAGAAATTTCATTGCTTTTATATTCTTCTTGTTATGTGAAAATCGGAATTTCTTTATAAGCGTTGTTTGTTCTATTTTTAATTAACCACTATGTTTATTATTTTTTAAGTAAATATTTTTCCGGTTTTTCGCAAAGATCAATAAAGTCATCTGTTTCTTCTATTAGTTTTCCAGAAGCGCTTTTTGAAAAAGCGATAAGCTCCACTTGATGGCCGTGGTTTTGTAAAAATTCAACTAATGGTATAAAGTCTCCGTCGCCGGTAATTAAAACAACCGAGTCTAAGTGAGGGGCAAGCCGTATGGCGTCTATCGCCATTCCGATATCCCAATCGCCTTTTTTCGCGCCGCCGTAAAAAATTTGCAGGTCTTTCATTTTCACCTCTATATTCATTCGCGTAAGAGCGTCAAAAAAAGCCTTTTCTTCGCCGCTTTCCGTCTTTATGACATAAGCGATAGCCCGTATTAATTTTCTGCCGGCAACCGCTGTTTTTAAAACTTCCCGAAAATTAACTCGGGATTTGTAAATATTTTTTGCGGAGTGGTAAAGGTTTTGGACATCCATAAAAATTCCCACCCTCTGTTCTTTGTGTTTAATAATAGACATAACAACCCTAATTTCTAATTTCTAAACCCTAAATTATAAATTTTATTTTTTGCGGTTATCGTTTTAACCCCAATTCTTTTATGACTTTTTTATATTTTTTTTCATCGGTTTTACTTAAATAATCAAGCATTTTTCTTCTTTTTGATACCATTTTAAGCAATCCTCGTTTGGAATGAATGTCTTTTTTGTGTTTTTTCAGATGCGTTGAGAGTTCTTCTATTTGTTTAGTTAAAATAGCGGCTTGAACATTCGCTGATCCCGTATCTTTTTCGTTGGTTTTAAACTTTTGAATAATATTTGATTTTTGTTTTGTGGATAACATAATTTACTATATTAAAAATAAGCGTATTTTAAATATAGCACGAAGTCAATAAAAAAGGCAAATAAAAAAGTTAAGTCATTGTATATTATCTTAAAATTTGATATTAATAAGTTGGATAGAGTGCTCGGATTTTTATTTCGTATTTTTGTCCTCATGGTGAAATGGATATCACGATTGGCTTCGGACCAATTGTTGGGGGTTCGAATCCCTCTGAGGACACGAACAAAATATTATACGGCGGATTAATTGGTCAAATAGTTTAATTCGTTATGGCGTTGGTAAGGAAGGGTTATGGGTGGTATACTGAAACAAGCGTGAATAAACTAAGTAATTATAAAATAAATTTTCATAAATTATATGGATCAAGATATTCAAAACAACGAGGGGATAGATTTGAGCGACGCGCTTCAAGATTCAAGTAACGATATTAAGGTGAAAGACGAACAGAGTCAGCCTGATCAAGTTTTTTATCCCGGAACTCCAAAAATGATTCAATTGGTAATTAAATATTCCGGCGGATTTATAAAAGATGAAACTCAGGCGAACTATGCTTTAATTGGGATCGTGGTGTTAGCGATTGTTGTTTCGTTGCTTTTGATTTTTGGAGGAAATTTTGGCGCGTCGGGAAATAAGGAGGCGATGGAACAGATGGAACAAATGTTAAAAATACAACCCGAGTTAATCAAATAATACCTTTTTATGGTTTCAAAAAAAGATAAAATAGGAGGATTTACATTGATAGAACTTCTGGTTGTTATTGCGATAATAGGAGTTTTAGCCACTATTGTTTTGGTGTCTCTCAACTCTGCCCGGGTAAAGGCCAGGAATGTTTCCAGAATCGCTTCTATTCGTATGTTGGTTAACGCGTTTAATTTAAGCCGCGGCGCCGACGGTTCTTTGCCGAGTACCAGTGGCGCTTGGGCTTGCGTGTCTGTTTCTTGCTATGATGGTTGGAGTCAATTCACAGCAAACGCAACGGTAGATGCTTTTTTGGCTTCCAGTTTGCCGTCAAAGCCTTCGGATCCGACGGGAGGCTCAAGGGGGTATGGCGGTTTTCTATATATAAATCCGGCAGTCTACCAGGGTCCAACTGGCGCTTATTTTAATTTTCTTTTGGAACCGAGCGGTTCCTGTCCGCCGGGTTCTTTTTGGGGCATTAATGCTAATTATGTGCAGTGCGTTATGTACGTTGATTAATTGTAATTATTCTCCTTCCTTTTTTTGATTAAAAGATAATAGTTTGTTTTGAGTCGTAAAACATTAAGCGGTGCGTTGCCGGTTGTATGCCATATTTGATATTTTTTTCGCGTATAAAAAATACCTTGATTATTTATCAAGGTATTTGAATTTAAATATAAAAATCAAAGCGTTTAAGGTCGCCAGAGCGCTGAACATCGCCGTATGATAGTTATAATGATATAAAAGAACGATAACAGCCATATTGGCGCCAACCAATAATGCTTTAAATCTGTGTTCACGCGGTATGCGTAGGATTCTGAAAATGAATTGGAACCATCCAAACACTAAAAGAGCAAACAATAAGCCTATAAAAATATTTCCCGCAATAATATCTACGCTTCCACTTCTTTTCGTAATTTCAAAAATCAAAGCAAGATTTAGAAAATGCATTTTTAGTGCCCTCCTCCACGATAAAGATGTTTAAAAGAACTTACTTAGTATATTAATTATTACACAAAAGTATTTGATTGTCAATTTTTTATGGGTATTTTATAAATATTTATTGACAAATATATTGTTTTCTTGTATAATTAAAATAGTGGCAATACGATCATTTCTTTTGAGTCGTATTTTTTATTATTTTAATTTTGAACTTTATTTAATATTTTGATTTTGGCATTTACCATTTTCGTTTTAATTGATTCAAAAATTAAGTTAATAAAAATTAGAAATTAAGAAAATGTTACAGCCCGCTTAATATGTCGCAAATTTGCTTTACGGGAAATTTTATCAATATCTATGGCGATAACATCAATCTGCCAATTAATGTCTAATGGAAATTGTTTATAAGCCAAATAGTTTTGAGCGGATTTAATTAGATGCCGTTGTTTTTTAAAATGAACATTCTCTTCCGGTCTTATTTTATTATTAAATGTTTCATATGAAACATTTTGATCGTTATTCATCAGGGAAGACTTAACTTCAACGAAAATAATCAAACCATTTTTCCCTATTATTTCCTTATTAATTAGACTTTCCTCATTATTTTTTCCCATTTCCCTATTATTCATAAAAAATTTCCTTATTTCCCTATTGACATTATATAGTATTTCATTTTGTGGTTTAAAAGCAATTATATCTAATTCTCCCATTTTTGTTTGAAAATTTTTTTCTAAAATAAAATAACCGTTTTTAAGTAAATATTGTTCGGCTATTTTTTCGCCCAAATCGCCAAATTTTCTTTTTTTACTAGGCATATGCTTAATGCAAATGTTTCACGCGAAACAGACGATTAGAAAATTCAGTACACCATTACATAACATTTCGTATAACCTGTCAATACCTTGACAACATTAAACTTTATTCGTTTAATTTCATAGTTATGCCCCCGGGAAGAATTGAACTTCCATCCCTTCCTTAGGACGGAATCGCTCTATCCGTTGAGCTACGGGGGCAACAATGTTGTAATTGTATATTTTATAAACAAAAAAATCAATATTTTGATTGACAAAAATAAATTTATGGTATATAATAAAATACTGTACTTTGATATAAATTTTTACAAAAGGAGCGATCATGAATAGACGAAATGATAAAAAAGCCGTTGATGAATTAATAATAGTTAGACTAAGATGTAAATTCCTCATTAAATGCGGTAAATGTTGCAATAGGGGAGCAATGGATATTGCAATTAAAGAAGACGATTTGGTTTTAGAAGAGCATTGCGACGATAATATTCATTTTAAAAACACCTTATTAAATACCCTTAAGCGTTTGAAAATAAATCAGGAAAAGATTTTTTGCGATAAACACAAAGGAGCTACTGATGAAATCTCTAATTATGCTGTTAATATTACTATTCCTAATAGTAATGCCGATAAAAATATTTGCTGACGAAAGGGATAAGAATCTTGACCTCGGAAAATTACCTTTTTCGGAAATAATTGACTGGCGTTATGAAGAACAGCGTCAGAAATATGACGAACTCCTCGCCGAAAAATACAAAATTGAAAGTTATCAAATTTTATATTTTAAAGGTGAGGAAATAATTAAAGATCAGTGGTATTGCAATGAACAATTTAAAATTATTTCCGACACTGAAAGCAACATCAAGGGTTATGTCTTGAGTTTTAAAGATTTAACCGTGCCGGTTTTGTTTTATAAACAAAGATCCGGTGATGATAAGCCAATTTTAACCTATGCGCGCACCGATGGCTTTGAAATTATTTCCGATATTGATGGCAAAAAAATTAAACTCAATTCATTTGATGTATTAAGCTTAAGTTGGTGCGAAAAAATAATTGGTAGCGCAGTTGGCTATGAAGTGAAAGAGAAAAGAGGAATTTTTAAAGGAGTGCCTCAAGAAGGATATTGTTATTGTCTGTCTATGAAGGGGATGTTACTTTTTATAGAAAATCATTTTGAAATGCTGAAAAATTCATGGCAGCAACAACAAGCGGGAAATTATTTGAAAGTAAATATTGGCGACCGTTTGGAATGGTATGAAAACACAAAATCCCAAATTAAGGCCGAAATTCAAAAATACGGTGGCGACGATTGGGAAAAAATAATGCTAAACATACAAAAAAAATGGTCTGCCTTCGGCAGATAAATCTGCTT
>JBBTRL010000033.1:0-8285 GCA_038065195.1 Patescibacteria group bacterium | reverse complement strand
ATTTAGGGGATGGATCGGGGGTTGTTTCGGAACTTCAAAAACATGCAATATCACATTATCATCCGATAAAATAGTTCAAGCTGTATTCGCAATAAAAAATAAAAAATGAACTGAAGAAATAAATATGGAGTAAGATAAAACATCTCCCCTATGGGAGATGTTTTATCTTACTCCAACGAAAATCAAAATGATTGTCCGGTTATTAATAAATAAAAAAAGGAAGCGATTTTCGGTAAAATCCAAAAAGCGATCATAACGGCGACAAATATTCCGACAAAAGAATCTTGCCACATCATTCGCCATCGGTAAGGCAAAATTTCGGTAATCAATTTTGAACCATCCAGGGGCGGAATCGGTATTAAATTGAACAGGGCGAGAAAAATATTAATATAGACAATTAAAGCAATAAGCGATCCAAAAGGACTTGCGGAAAAAAATAACCTTAAAACAATCCCAAAAATAATGGCAATCAACATATTCGCCGTTGGTCCGGCAAGACCCACTAATAATGTCCCATGTTTATTTTTTATATTATACGGATTAAAAGGAACCGGCTTTGCATAACCGATGAAAATTTTAAAAAAAGACATCATAAGCAGGGGCAGCATTACCGTTCCCCACAAATCCATATGCGCAATAGGATTTATGGTAAGCCGCCCTGCCATACGGGCAGTGCGATCTCCCAGCATATCAGCAGTCCAAGCATGAAAATATTCATGAATAACCGCGGAAAAAAGAATCACGACATATAAAAAAATTAAACTTTGAATTTGAATTTCCATATATATTTTGTTGCTATTATTGCTTAAAGCGAAAAATTGGTTTAATATAAAAATACTGAATTATTAAAATTTAAAACCTGAAACTTAAAACTTGGAATTTATTATTTATATGTTCCATGTTCCTATGTTCCATGTTCCTATGTTCCTATGTCTCGTCAATGTCTAAAATGCGGCAAGGGTTCAATTATGGTTATGACTCGCGTACTCTTGCGAGGTAAGTATAACCCGACCGGCAAAAAAAGAAAATATCCTAATTTACAGTGGACAAAAGACGCTTCGGGTCAACGCGTCAAAATGTGCGTCCAATGCATCAAGACAATGCACAAACAAAAGGTTTAATTTTACATTCACCCGCCTAAAATTTTATCGGACTGTAGTATAGTGGTAGTACGCGTCCATGGGGTGGATGTGGTCCGAGTCCGATTCTCGGCAGTCCGAATAATAAAAATTTAAGCGGATCGGCGCTTTAATCAAAAAAATCTTTCCGTTGATTTAACGGAATGATTTTTTTGATTAAAATACAAAACGCTATTATTGATTTCCGATACAATTTGACATAATTATATACTTGTATTATGATAAATTTTATTGTAAAAAAATAACCTGATAACAAATAATAAATTCATCCGCCAAAATTTTTCCAATATTTAGCATTTAAAAATTCGTTGCCTGTCTAAATTTCAATAAAAAAATTTAAGCAGATAAAAAAAAAGAATTTGAATGGTTGAAAAATTTAGGCGGATAAAGTATGGAAATAAGAAATATCGCCATTATCGCCCATGTGGATCATGGAAAAACAACTTTATTAGACGCTATTTTGCGTCAAACAGGAACGGTAAAAGACGCTAATTTAAGCATGGATTCCAATGATCTGGAGATAGAAAGAGGCATTACCATTTACGCAAAAAATACCTCGGTTTTTTATCGCGGCACAAAAATAAACATCGTTGACACGCCCGGACATTCCGATTTCGGTTCAGAAGTGGAACGAGTTTTGCGTTCCATTGATAATGTGCTTTTATTGGTGGATGCCCAGGAGGGACCGATGCCCCAAACTCGTTTTGTACTTAAAAAATCTTTGGAATTAGGACTAAAACCGATTGTGGTAATCAATAAAATAGACAAACAAGCGGCCCGGCCGGAAATAGTCAAAGAACAGATTTTAGAACTTTTCCTTGATCTCGGCGCCGATGACGAACAACTTAATTTCACCACCGTATATGCTATCGGCAGAGATGGTATCTCTAAAAATAATATGGAAGATATAAATGGCGACTTGACTCCGCTTTTGGACACAATCTTATTAAAAATAAAACCGGCAAAAAACGACAATACGGCTCCCCTCTTATTTCAACCGTTTAATCTTGGATATGATAATTTCTTGGGCAGAATGGCGATAGGAAGAATATACGAAGGATCCATAAAATTCGGTCAAAATCTTTTTCTTAAAAAACTTAATGGCGAAATAAAAAACGGGAAGATAACGAAAATTTTCACTTTTAACGGTTTAAAACGAGAAGAAATTCCCGAAGCCGGCGCGGGCGATATTATAATGATCAGCGGATTTCCCGACATAGATATCGGTGAAACTGTTTGTGAAAAACCGGAACAAAATCCATTACCGGCGATCATCGTTGACGCGCCGACAATTTCATTGAATTTTTTAGCTAACGATTCACCGCTTGCCGGCACGGAAGGAAAATTCGTCACCACAAAACAATTGCGCGAAAGATTGGAAAAAGAACTGGAAATCAATGTCGGATTAAAAGTGGATTTTATGTCGGATTTCTATAAAGTTTACGGCCGAGGAGAACTTCATATAGCGATTCTTTTGGAAAATATGAGACGCGAAGGATACGAATTGCAAGTCTCTAAACCACAAGTAATAATAAAAGAAAAAAATGGCGTCAAACTGGAACCATACGAAGAGACGACTATTGACATTCCGGAAAAATATTCAGGAACGGTAATTGAAAAAATGGGGAAAAGAAAAGGCAATATGACAATAATGAAAAATAATGGAGGTCAAATAAGAATGGTTTTTGAGATCCCAACGCGAGGCCTGCTTGGATACAGAAATGAATTTATAGTGGATACTAAGGGCAATGGCATTATTTGTAACCGATTCATTGAATTCCGCCCTTGCGCCGGAGAAATAAAAAAAAGAGATGTCGGTTCAATGATTTCCATGGAAAATGGAAAAATTTCCGGATATGCGCTGTGGAATCTTCAAAGTCGCGGAGTTTTATATGTGGAACCGGCAATGAAAGTTTATGAAGGTATGGTAATTGGGAATACTTCCAAGGGAGATGATATGATCGTTAATCCGATTAAAGGAAAACAATTGACAAATATGCGAGCTTCCGGAACAGATGAAGCCATTCAACTGACTCCGCCCTTTATTCTCACGATTGAAAGAGCTTTGGAGGTAATGGCAGCGGACGAATACCTTGAAATTACACCAAAAAGCGTAAGATTAAGAAAGCAAATATTACAAAAAGTTGACAGAAGCAGAGCTTCACGCCAACCTAAAAAATAATGAAAATTATTTTTTTAGCGCTATAAAAACCGCCCCGCAGTATTGCGGGGCGGTTTTTATGCAGTTTTAATTTTCCATACTTGCGCATATTCTGATATAATGATCATATGTTAAACGCCAACGCAATTATTTTAATATTGTCAACCGCCTTGAATTGGCTATTCGCGTGGCAATTAAATAATATTTTCGCGGATGATTTTTCTTACACCGGCATTTTTTGGACATTGGTAATTTTTATTTTATGGGGGACGGCTTTAATGATCAATCTGATTGTTGTTAAAAATCGCTGGTTCCAAAACATTACTTTTGCCTTGGGCGCGACGGGATTTTTTATAAACGGATTTAATATTTTTATTATTGCATCAATTATTTTTTTATTTATCGCTTTTATCTATACGAGAAAATATATCCAAAACGATCTCAATAATCAGATTAAAATAAAAAGTTATAATGTCCTATATCTTAATGTTTGGCTTTTGATTATGGCTGTATTTTTGGTAGTTTCAGTGTCTTATTACGGCGCAATTCCGCAATTAGACGCCAATCAAATCAACTTCATAATTCCGCCAAAAATTTTTGACAGAGCTTTTTCTATTACCGAAATAATATTTAAAAACCTAAACAATACCGGCCTAAGTGTCGTTGACATAAATATTCTAACCGAATCATTAAAGGAACAAACGCGGACCGCGATAAATAACTATACGGCTAATCTTGTAATATCCTACGGAGCCTATATTCCCGGCGGTTTGGCAATCGGCTTGTTTTTAAGTCTTCAAATTTTAAGCTGGCCGTTGCGTTATTTACTTTCCCTTCTCGGGAACTTAATATTAAATGCGCTTATTTTTTTCGACGCCGTAAAAAAGAAAACAATAACAATTGAAAAAGAGATTTTGATGTAATATATAATATAAACCCCGTTAGAAGCGAAGCTTCTAACGGGGTAAAAGAGCCGAATTGTATCGGCTCTTTTTTGTTTTTATTTATTTAATAATTCTTTAATCATATTCACCACCGCATCTTCCCCGTCTTCGCTAAAAACCAAATAATCGGGGATAATTCCACCTTGATGAATATTTTTTAATTTGGCATTTTTATCCATTTCCGGATTATGCCAATAACTGTCAGTCATAATCAACCACCCTAACCGCGTTATATCTTTAGATGCCGGATTGTCAGGCAACGGCTTGCGTCCATGCTGTATTTGAAAAAAAACGGGCTTGCCTTTATCTCCGCCATTTTCTTCTTGTTTTATTATTTCAATATATACTATTTCAGAAATTAATTTCATGCCAACATTTCCCATTGTCGGCTCGCCGATAATCATTACTTTATCCGCAAATTTATTTTTCAGCAAAGCCGTAAATAATTCTGCCAAACCGGCTGTTTCATTATCAACTAAAATAAAAATTTCAAGACCATTGATAAAAGAATTAAAATTCGCGATCCAAGATTTAAAATCCTCTTCTCTATTTCTTTTCAAACTTATTATATCCCGATCAAAATAAATACCAGGATCCATATTATCTATTGTACGTTTAAAAATAGGATTAACGGTGTGAAAATATGTATCCTGCCATTTATATTCTGAACTTACTTCAAAGGGTCGTCTGATTCTATAAAAAAGAAGCTCGGCCGGCATTGTAAAATATAATTTATCCCGTGTTTGTTTAAGCGGCAAATAATTTATTTTATATAAACATTCTGCCAAAGAAGCGCCGAGTTCCGTCTGCCCCCTTGAACATCCACGCAAATCCAAAATTATCTTGTTCGGCATTCCGGAAGTTCCCATAATTCCTTCCATACCAATACGAAAAGAAAAATCGGTTTCATCTGTAATGAAATCCGGAAATTTGAAATAGATGGCATTGTCAAACTCTCCACCAATATCCGCGATAACTGTTGTTTTTTCCGGATCATAGCCGTATTTTTCATCGTATTCCGCCTGAGTTAAAAATTCCGAATCCGGAACATATTTGACAAAACGATCCAAAAACAATTCAATACGGAAACTTTCTGGAAGTGACACAACGCCTTCATTTAATAATTTTCCAACCACTTCTTTTGTAGTGCCAATTCTGTCCACTTCTTTTGTTTCAAATGATTTTTCCAATCTTGCCGACATTACGATATTAGCTAAAAAATTATTATTCGTCGGCGTAAAATTAAGTTTATTCAACTCTCGCGAAATAGCGGTAAATTGCACGCTATAAGCATCCGCCACTATTTTTTCTTGTTCCGTTTCGTTTGCTAAAATAATCTTGATATTAAAAAATACCGAAACAACAACAGCGATAGCCAAAACGACAATCACCCAATATTTTAATTTCATATTTTTCCTCTCCTCTCTTTATATTATAAAATTATTTCAAAAAACTAAATTATTACATCACATTATCATACGAATAAAATAAAAACAATCCCTGCAATTGTGCGCAGGGATTGAATTATTTATTGCCCTAAATATTCCTTAACTTCTGGAATATTCAAGATTTCTTCAATCGGCAAAGTCGGATCAACCTTAATATCCGGCTCTATTCCGATTTTATCAACCGGGAGATATTTTTTCTCCTGTGGATTAAAGATTTCATAACGGCCGGCTGTAAATTTTATGGCCAAAATAATATCATTTTCCGGAAAAGTAAATAACCGTTGAATGGTTCCCTTTCCAAAAGTCTTTTCACCGATAATTTTCGCGCCGCGGCTTTTCAACACTCCGGCAATAATCTCGGAAGCTGAAGCAGAATTATTATCAACTAAAACCACTATTTTCCCGCGAAATAATAGCTTGCCATTAGAAACAAATACTTTATCTACATATTCGCCGGATTTGAGACAGAATAATGTTCCTTTATCCGTTAAGCAATTTAAAATTTTAACCGTTTCTTCAACGGATCCGCCAGGGTTTCCTCTTAAATCAATAACGAAATAATTTACCGTTCCTTTCCCCAACAATTCAACCAAAGCATTTTCAAAATCTTTGGCAACATTATCCGTAAATAATGTTACTTTAATGTAACCCACCGCGTAATAACTCCTAAATTCAACACCCTTAATCGGACTTCTTATAACTTCAACCGAAAAATCCACACCATCTCTTTCCACTTTAAGCAAAACTTTTGTATTAATGGCGCCTTTAAGCAACGGAATGATTTTATATACGCTTAAACCATTTAAGACAATACTATCCACTTCCGTTATGACGTCACTTTTCTTTAATCCTGCTTTTTTCGCTCCGCCAACCTGAACGCCAACGATTTCAGCGCCATTTTCGTGTTTTTTCAACAACACGCCGATACCGCACGAATCACTAAATAAACTTAAAAAATCTTTGTAATCCTGTGGCGTGAACGCCTTTCCGTGATTGTCGGTTGTTGCGACCATCTCTTTTATCGCGTTCATCGCTAACGTTTCGGGAGCGACCTTAGCGTCCCCGTTGACTGCCATAGCGGCAATCGCTTTATCTTTCAAATTTTCCGCCATTTCTTCCAATGGCATGGAAAAATCTCCATGGCGCAAAATCTTATAGAAAGTTTCCTCCAAAACAATGGACGCTGCCGAATTGGCTAATTCCTTTTTTGCAGATTCAAGCGCCATTCCCGAAATCAGAGACCGCAAACACCATTCATTCAAAATTTCATCTTTAATCTTTTTTATTTCCGCCGGAATTAATTCCGGATCAGTGCGCGACTGTTTCCATAAATAATCCGATGCGGGATTATATGGCACCTTGTCCCGATCAATACCGTCATTGGCAAATGACAAACCAATTACGCCAAACATATTCAATGCCAAAATAAACAATAAAAATATTTTTTTCATTTTCCGGTATCCTTTCTTAAAAACGCATCAACCGCTTCTTGACCCATTATCGGCCCCTGAAATAATTTTTTAACTGCAATAAAAATTTTTTCATAACCGATAGTCGGTCCCCATGGTTCAACGCGATAACCCTCAAGGAATTCATAAAAACCCTCCGTCTTAACAACCCACTTAAAATTGGTCGCCCAAACGATTTTTTCCGGTTCGTTATATTTGCATATAACAATTCCGTAAACATCACTACTAGTGTGATTTTTTAACGGTTTATTGCATTCGTCGCGATTACATTTATAAACCAAATGCACGGCGAAACAATAATTTTCAAATATCGGCTTTGTTGCGTCCTCTCCTTTATACGGAGCGGATACAACGGCAAAACCACGACTGCATTTTCCGTTAAAAAACTGCTCAACAGTCATATCTGCCGCCAATACGACGGAACTAAAAACTACGCACCCCATCAGCATCAATAAAACCTTGTAGATTTTTCTCATTTTACTTCCTTCCTTTCGTTTAAAATTTCAAAAAACTTCACTTTTCCTTTTCTATCAATAATAGCATAAAAATATTGATATGTCAATAAAAAAAATCTCCGCTGTCGGTTTACCCGAACAACGGAGAGACGTTATTTGCTCTCCAGCCATTTTTTTACTTTATTGGCTGGAATGACAAAATTTATATTAATAGGTTTCTCTTGACTTCTAAACCTACTTTCCTCTCCTCCACTTGCGCCTCCATTATCATCAAAACGATTTGGCTCTTTTTCAATCCTACTCTGTACAAACCCAATGAGAAATCCTTTTTCATTGAACACGGGACCACCGCTAGAGCCTGCCGGTAGGTTACCCGATAACTGCATCATATCACTGGGAGCGTTATAATTAAATAACGCTTTCAGTATTTTTTTGCTTCTTTTTGCGTGAGCCACTTCACATTTATTAAATGTGAATGGCAAACCAAGTGGAGACGAAACTACAAAAACCTCGTCTCCCGTTTTTACTTCATCGCTATTTCCCCACGCAATATAGGGAAATTTTATTTGCGCAGCGACAATTTCCAATACTGCTATATCCAACGCCATATCCACTCTTAAAACTTTTGCTTGATATAGCATTCGCGGCCCATTTTCCGCGTATGACCAA